>NZ_CATKPW010000005.1:0-207642 GCF_949767675.1 Pseudomonas sp. IT-P395 | reverse complement strand
AGCAAGGAAAAGCCTTCTATATAGAGGCGCTCACCTAAGCCTTACCTGGAATCAAGCCTTCAGCCAGAAAGCATAGGCAAACCCACCCTGGCTCGTAGCAAAGCTTGAGCACGAGGTCAGCGAATATCAAAGGAGAGAGTTTCAACAAATAGATGGTGTCCCAGGGCAGGTTCGAACTGCCAACCTTCCCCTTAGGAGGGGGATGCTCTATCCAATTGAGCTACTGGGACACACGCTTGTCGCAGCAGACGCTGCATGACGGACGGCGTGCATGTTAACCACCGCACCCGGATTTGTCATGTCGTCCGTAGGGCTTTTTAAGTGTAGGCAACCGCCCTGCCATATCGCGGGAAGAATTACCGTGCATTTTGCACCCCTCCCTAACGCCTTCATTGCAGATTGCAATCCAAGCAAGCCGTAAAAGCCTCTCAAATGCTTGTTTTTAAAGGACTTAACAGAGGTTAAACTGTTGGCACGACGGCTGCTTTATCTGTTCTATAGAAGAACATTCGGAGCCACGCCCCATGAACAGCACTCTTTTGCTTGCAAACGCAATTGCTCTAGTGGTTTTGGTGAGCTCCCAATTTATCCCCGAGAGTTCCGCACCAGAGCCATTGGTTCTGCGTATGCCACATTACCTGCAGGTACAGAGAACGCCGCAACTGGCGGTGCTGAGCGATCAGGTCAACCCCACCTCACAAGCCGTCAGTATTTCCGGGCAGACGCTGCCAGCACTGACTTCAGAACATCTGGTTTTTTGAAATATCTTCAGGAGTACAAAATGTCCAAATCAGCTGCAGGATTTCTGATCCTCGCTTTATTGAGCGGCGTTGTGCATTTATCGTTGTTCGAGGGTACCGAAATCACCCTGCCACTGATTGGCTGCGGTGTGTTTACAGTGCTGTTTGTGCTTGCAATGGCTGCCGGACGGAAAATCAAATTTGATCCGGTTTTACGTTGATCCCGATCAGGCGCAGAAGATCATTGACGGCCTCCGCCAGATTTCCGGAATTATCGATGTGATATACCGGCCCATCACTTGACCTCCGATCCTTGAACAACGCATTGCGAGCCAGTCTTTCTTCAATCTGCTCAAGCGTCTCTCGACCACGTCTGAGCAGACGTTCTCGCAAAACTTCATTCCTGACCGTAAGCAAAACCGGCAGCAGCGCCGGATAGCGCTCCAATGCCTGGCGCAGATTGGCGCGGGAACCGTTGACCAACACATGCTGACCAGCTTTCAGTCGCTGATCCATTTCCACCGTAATTCCATAGGCAAGACCATTGGCGCGCCAGGCCAGCGAGAAGTCGCCAGCGCGCTCGCGTCGCTCGAACTCCTCCGGTGTCACCCCAATGGCATCCTCTCCTACCGATTCAGCGGATCGCGTGATCACCCGACGCATCACCTCGCAGTTCAACGCACGCAATGGCACCCGCGCAGCTTCAATCAAACTGTCCTTTCCCGAACCGGACGGCCCCATCAAATAAATTAGCTTGCCATCCATCCTGAAAACACCCTCCAGCAGGGTATGCCACTAGTAAATCGGCAATTTGCCACTATCCTGTACAGGTAAGGAACAAGGATTTAGAACCCGCATAGAATGCACGTTCTGATGCCTTCGGACATCAATTGATGTGCGGCAGGAACCGAGCAAGGATGCGGACAGTGGCGAAGATTTCAAACCAGTCCGCATTTCTGATAATTGGTGCTGGCATTACGCCTTTACCCAGCTCAATATTTGTCACAGAATTGACGCCAATGATCTGGCAATTTTGAGGCATGATGCGGGCCTCTTAACAATTCAGGTTGAACCATTTGGCGCGGATGCTTGTCCTACCACACATCCTGCGGCCAATCCCGAGAACCGCTCCCCTGAACTAACCGGTTAAATATATGCGCCCATTGAAACAGGCAATTTATTCCAGCCGTACGGCTGACAAGTTCGTCGTACGTCTGCCAGACGGAATGCGGGAACGCATTGCCGAGGTGGCTCGCAATCATCATCGCAGCATGAACTCCGAAATCATTGCGCGCCTTGAGCAGAGTCTTATTCAGGAAGGTGCACTGGGCGAAGAGCTGAGCATGCGCCTGGACAGCCCGGAGCTGTCGTTGCACGAGCGCGAGCTGTTGCAACGTTTCCGCCAGCTGTCTCACCGTCAACAAAATGCTCTGGTGTCCTTGATTGCCCACGATGCAGAAATGGCAGCAGACGCGTCCTGAGCCATACCGAACATCTCAAGCCAGCTTAATTGCTGGCTTTTTTTCGCGCGGATTTTGGGTAATCGCAGGCACAAAAAAGCCCGCTAATTGGCGGGCTGTTTCAATGCTGCCGGTTAGAGCAGGAAGATTGTCGCCAACCCCAGGAATATGAAGAAGCCACCACTGTCGGTCATCGCAGTGATCATCACGCTGGCTCCCATTGCCGGATCTCGCCCCATCTTCGCCAGGGTCATAGGGATCAAAACGCCCATCAATGCAGCCAGTAACAGGTTAAGTGTCATTGCCGCGGTCATTACCACGCCCAGGGACCAACTCCCGTAGAGCAGATAGGCAACAACACCGATCACACCTCCCCAGACCAAGCCATTGATCAAGCCTACCGCCAACTCCTTGCGCATCAGGCGCGAAGTATTACCGGTACTGACCTGATCGAGCGCCATGGCGCGAACGATCATGGTGATCGTCTGGTTACCGGAATTACCACCAATACCCGCCACGATCGGCATGAGTGCCGCCAGTGCTACCAGCTTCTCGATCGAACCCTCGAACAGACCGATCACTCGCGACGCGACAAACGCAGTGATCAAGTTGATCGCCAGCCACGCCCAACGGTTACGCAGAGACTTCCATACCGAAGCGAAGATATCCTCCTCTTCACGCAGACCGGCCATGTTGAGGACTTCGTTCTCGCTTTCCTCACGAATCAGATCGACCATTTCGTCGATCGTCAGACGGCCGATCAACTTGCCGTTCTTATCGACTACCGGGGCGGAGATCAAGTCGTAACGCTCGAAGGCCTGTGCGGCGTCGTAGGCATCTTCGTCCGGGTGGAAGCTCACCGGATCACTGGCCATCACCTCGGCAACTTGTTTGTCCGGGTCATTGACCAAAAGGCGCTTGATCGGCAGTACACCCTTGAGCACACCATCGTAATCAACGACAAAGAGCTTGTCGGTATGACCTGGAAGCTCTTTGAGGCGACGCAGATAGCGCAGAACCACTTCGAGACTGACATCCTCACGGATAGTCACCATCTCGAAGTCCATCAACGCACCGACCTGCTCCTCGTCGTAAGACAGGGCCGACCGCACGCGTTCACGTTGCTGGTTATCCAGACTCTCCATCAGCTCGTGGACGACGTCTCGCGGCAGCTCGGAAGCCAGGTCAGCAAGTTCGTCGGCGTCCATGTCCTTGGCCGCGGCCAGGAGCTCGTGATCGTCCATGTCGGCGATCAGCGTTTCACGAACAGAGTCGGATACTTCGAGAAGGATATCGCCGTCGCGATCAGCCTTGACCAATTGCCAGAGCGTCAGACGATCGTCCAGCGGCAAGGCTTCAAGGATGTAGGCGACGTCGGCAGAGTGCAGATCATCAAGCTTGCGTTGCAGCTCGACGAGATTTTGTCGATGAACCAGGTTTTCGACGCGATCGTGATGCGCGCCTTCCTGGCGATGAGTCAGGTCTTCGACGACGCGCTGACGCTGCAGCAACTCGACAACCTGAGCCAGGCGATCCTGCAGGCTTTCTTGTGTTTTCTTTACTTCGATTTCAGACATAGGCGAACTCCACTCCCAGCAGCGGGGCACGCCGGAAGGATCAATCAGTCAATTCATGATTGGTGAAACGGGGTACTGAGTAACTACTGGGTAAGTCCATGGAGGTTTTCCACAAGCCCCGGCGGGGCTGACGGGCGCAATGATACACCGCCTGACGGTTTAAAACGTTAAAAAATCGCGGTCGAAACAAGCGCTTGCGAAACAATCCTGAGCACTGTCCTGATCCCTGCACATGCGACGACTCATCCTGAAAAGAAAACACACCGGCACTGGAAAATGTAGCGACTACCCTTGAGCGTAGATCGTCATGGAGGACGTCGAATGCCATTGAAACCATCCCACCTTGTACTCACCAGCCTGTTCTGCCTGCCGCCGACCGGGGCCGCCCTGACCCTCCATCGCTGCGAAGCCGCCGATGGCAGCATCACCTTCACCTCGATGAGCTGTGCGCAAGGTGAACGGCGCTCGGCACAGGAAGTTCACCCCTACTCGCCCGGATCAGTTGTGGCCGTGATGCCAGAACACAACCATAAAGAAACCTTCGGCATGACAACCGCAGGCCGAGAACCGGGCATCGTTGGCCACACTGAAGACAAATGCGGGAATCTGATCGACGCCAGGCAACGTCGCGAAGCGATCATCAATCGCCGAGTCATTGCCGGCATGAGTCAGCAAGACGTCGAAAGCGCGTTAGGCAAACCGGACAAGGTGAATATTCGAACATCGGCGACCAGCTATCGCTATGACCTCAAGCGAGGCCGTTCGGCTCAAATAGATTTTGATGAGAGGGGATGCGTGAAGGCAAAAACCAAATCCCGGACAGCAAAAAGCCCGCGTTAAACGCGGGCTTTTCGGTATATGGTGCACTCGACAGGATTCGAACCTGTGACCGCTCGGTTCGTAGCCGAGTACTCTATCCAGCTGAGCTACGAGTGCAATTTGTGTTTTTAGACCAGACCACAACTGGCTGAAACCAAGTTATTCACATCGCTGCAACTAACTCTTAAATGGTGCACTCGACAGGATTCGAACCTGTGACCGCTCGGTTCGTAGCCGAGTACTCTATCCAGCTGAGCTACGAGTGCATTTGTGTTTTTATACCAGATCACATCTGGTTGAAGCCGAGCTATTTACATTGCTGTAACTAACTCTTAAATGGTGCACTCGACAGGATTCGAACCTGTGACCGCTCGGTTCGTAGCCGAGTACTCTATCCAGCTGAGCTACGAGTGCATTTGTTGCGCCGCATTATAGCCCGTCTAATCTCTATTCCAACCACTTTTTCTATTAATTTCAACAACTTACAGAAAAAGCCAGATTACGACGTACTAAGCAAATAATGGCGGAGAACGGGGGATTCGAACCCCCGACACCCTTTTGAGGTGTACTCCCTTAGCAGGGGAGCGCCTTCGGCCACTCGGCCAGCTCTCCGCAACACGGGGCGTATCTTAACCAACCTTTTCCCCGTTTGCAAACATAAAAATCGATAAAAATTAATGGCTTGGTTCTTCGTCCTTCTCTTTCTTTATACGCAGGTAAATTTCCTCACGGTGCACGGCAACCTCTTTCGGGGCATTGACGCCGATACGCACTTGATTTCCTTTAACGCCGAGCACGGTCACGGTGATTTCGCCATCACCGATAATCAGGCTTTCTGCGCACCGACGAGTCAGAATCAGCATACCTTTCTCCTTACGCAATTCAGTTCAGGGACAACAGTCTGCAAAAAAAAGGCACCCGACCTACAACCGGAGCGATCGTAGCCCTACATGCCTGAGTATTGACCAGCGCGAGCAAAAGAACAGTTCAGGGCTCGCGCCATTCAAAAAATAAAGGGCGCGGTCAGACCGCGCCCTTCAAGAAACGGAATTACTCGCCTTGACGGGCAGGCGCATCCAGTTCGAAAGCCGTGTGCAGGGCGCGCACGGCCAGTTCCAGGTACTTCTCTTCAATCACCACGGAAACCTTGATTTCCGAAGTCGAGATCATCTGGATGTTGATGCTTTCTTTCGCCAGGGATTCGAACATGCGGCTGGCCACGCCTGCGTGGGAACGCATGCCGACGCCGACGATCGAGACCTTGGCAATCTTGGTGTCGCCAACCACTTCACGGGCACCGATCTCGCGAGCGGTGTTTTCCAGCACGGTCTGTGCGGCCTGGTAGTCGTTGCGGTGCACGGTGAAGGTGAAGTCGGTGGTGTTATCGTGCGCAACGTTCTGCACGATCATGTCGACTTCGATGTTCGCGGCACTGATCGGGCCGAGAATCTTGAACGCCACGCCCGGGGTGTCTGGCACGCCACGGATGGTCAGCTTGGCTTCATCGCGGTTGAAAGCGATGCCGGAAATGATCGGCTGTTCCATGGTTTCCTCTTCATCAATAGTAATGAGGGTGCCCGGACCCTCCTTGAAGCTGTGCAGTACGCGCAGCGGAACGTTGTACTTGCCGGCGAATTCCACCGCACGGATCTGCAACACCTTGGAACCGAGACTGGCCATTTCCAGCATCTCTTCAAAGGTAATCTTGTCCAGACGCTGAGCGACCGGCACAACGCGCGGGTCGGTGGTGTAGACACCATCCACGTCGGTGTAGATCTGGCACTCGTCAGCCTTCAACGCGGCAGCCAAAGCCACGCCGGTCGTGTCGGAACCGCCACGACCAAGGGTGGTGATGTTGCCGTGCTCGTCGACGCCCTGGAAACCGGCGACAACCACCACGCGACCTGCTTTCAGATCACCGCGAATCTTTTGGTCATCAATCTGCAAGATACGCGCTTTATTGTGCGCACTGTCGGTCAGGATCCGCACCTGATTACCGGTGTACGACACCGCCGGCACACCGCGCTTGATCAACGCCATCGCCAGCAGAGCAATCGTCACCTGCTCACCGGTGGAAACAATCACGTCCAGCTCACGCGGAACCGGTTGCGTGTCGCCACTGATTTGCTTGGCCAGATCGATCAGACGGTTGGTTTCGCCGCTCATTGCAGACAGCACAACCACCAGGTCATCGCCGGCATCGCGGAATTTCTTAACCTTGTCGGCGACCTGCTCGATTCTCTCGACGGTACCGACCGAGGTGCCTCCAAATTTCTGTACGATCAAAGCCATTTCAAAGCCGCCTCTGCCCATGAAGGGCGCCCAATAATCACTCGAACAGCCGCCGGGCCCGCCACTAGACTGCGGGCCCGACGGGCCGTCTTATAAACCCTGCTCGACGAATGGAACGGTCAGCGCCAGTGCGCCATCCAGTGCGCCGGCGTCGACACCGCCGCCCTGCGCCATATCCGGACGACCACCGCCCTTCCCGCCCACTGCCGCAGCAGCCTGCTTCATCAAATCACCGGCTTTGAGTTGGCCAGTCAGGTCCTTGGTTACACCTGCAACCAGTACGACCTTTTCCTCATGGACACTGCCGAGCAGGATCACTGCGCGACCGAGTTTGTTCTTCAACTGATCAACCAGCGCCAGCAGCGCCTTGGCGTCCTGACCATCCAGACGTGCAGCCAGAACCTTCACGCCTTTGACGTCCAGCGCCGAGGAAGACAGATCGTCGCCCGCAGCACTGGCAGCCTTGGCTTGCAACTGCTCGAGTTGCTTCTCCAGTTGGCGATTGCGCTCCAGCACAGCCGACAGCTTGTCGATCAGGTTGTCGCGGCTGCCCTTGACCAGGCTGGCCGCTTCCTTGAGTTGTTCTTCTGCCGCGTTCAAGTAAGCCAGTGCCGCAGCACCGGTAACTGCCTCGATACGACGCACACCCGAAGCCACACCGCCTTCGCTGATGATTTTCAGCAGGCCGATGTCGCCGGTACGGTTGGCGTGGATACCGCCGCACAGCTCGACGGAGAAATCGCCGCCCATGCTCAACACACGTACGTTGTCGCCGTACTTCTCGCCGAACAGCGCCATCGCGCCCTTGTTCTTGGCGGTTTCGATGTCGGTTTCTTCGGTTTCAACGGCGGAGTTCTTGCGAATTTCGGCGTTGACGATGTCTTCCAGCGCTTTAATTTGCTCAGGCTTGATCGCTTCAAAGTGGCTGAAGTCGAAACGCAGACGCTGGCTATCCACCAACGAACCTTTCTGCTGAACGTGCTCGCCCAGCACCTGACGCAAAGCAGCGTGCAGCAAGTGCGTGGCCGAGTGGTTCAGCGAGGTAGCGTGACGCACCTCGGCATCGACATGAGTTTCCACTGGCGCGCCGATGGTCAGGCTGCCCGAATCCAGTACACCGTGGTGCAGGAATGCGCCGCCAGTCTTGGTGGTGTCGCGAACGTCGAAACGTGCGCTGCCCGCCTGCAGATAACCGCAGTCGCCGATCTGGCCGCCGGATTCAGCGTAGAACGGCGTCTGGTTCAGCACGATCACCGCCTCTTCGCCTTCATTCAAGACGTCGACCGACTGGCCATCTTTATAGATAGCAACGATTTTTGCCGAACCGCTGGTGTCTTTGTAACCGGTGAACTCGGTGGCCACATCAACCTTGACCAAGGTGTTGTAGTCCAGACCGAACGAGCTGGCCGAACGCGCACGAACACGCTGGGCTTCCATCTCACGCTCAAAACCGGCTTCGTCGACTGTCAGGCTGCGCTCGCGGGCGATGTCGGCGGTCAGGTCCATCGGGAAACCGTAGGTGTCGTAGAGTTTGAAGACTACGTCGCCCGGCACCACGGTGCCTTTGAGTTCCAGCAGATCCTGCTCGAGAATCTTCAGGCCGTGCTCAAGCGTCTTGGAGAACTGCTCTTCCTCGGCCTTGAGCACGCGCTCAATGTTGCTCTGCTGCTTCTTCAGTTCCGGGAAGGCTTCGCCCATCTCGGCAACCAGCGCCGCGACGATCTTGTAGAAGAAGCTGCCGGTGGCGCCCAGCTTGTTACCGTGACGGCAGGCGCGACGGATGATCCGGCGCAGCACATAACCGCGACCCTCGTTGGACGGCAGCACGCCGTCGGCGATCAGGAAGCCGCACGAACGAATGTGGTCGGACACTACTTTCAGCGACGACTGATCGCCGTTTTCGCAACCGATCGCTTCAGCCGAGGCCTTCAGCAGGTTCTTGAACAGGTCAATGTCGTAGTTGGAATTGACGTGCTGCATCACCGCACTGATCCGCTCCAGACCCATGCCGGTGTCGACCGACGGCGCTGGCAACGGATGCAACACGCCATCGGCGGTGCGGTTGAACTGCATGAACACGTTGTTCCAGATTTCGATGTAACGGTCACCGTCTTCTTCCGGCGAGCCCGGTGGGCCGCCCCAGATGTGGTCGCCGTGATCGTAGAAAATCTCGGTGCACGGGCCGCACGGGCCGGTATCGCCCATGGTCCAGAAGTTGTCGGAAGCGTACGGCGCGCCTTTGTTGTCGCCGATGCGGATCATGCGCTCGACCGGCACACCGATTTCTTTGGTCCAGATGTCATACGCTTCGTCGTCGGAGGCGTAGACGGTGACCCAGAGTTTTTCCTTCGGCAGTTGCAGAACGCCGGTCAGGAAGGTCCACGCGTAGGTAATCGCGTCCTTCTTGAAATAGTCACCGAAGCTGAAGTTACCGAGCATTTCAAAGAATGTGTGGTGACGAGCGGTATAACCGACGTTTTCCAGGTCGCTGTTCTTGCCACCGGCACGCACGCACTTCTGGCTGCTGGTCGCACGGGTGTACGCACGTTTTTCCTGGCCCAGGAAGCAGTCCTTGAACTGGTTCATCCCCGCGTTAGTGAACAGCAGGGTTGGGTCGTTGCCCGGAATCAAAGAGCTGGAGGCTACACGGGTGTGGCCTTGCTCTTCGAAGAAGCGAAGGAAGGCTTCACGGATTTCTGCGCTTTTCATTAGGTTCTTCCACGGAGGCTGCGGCCAAAGGCCTGTTCGAAACGTCAACAGACGAAGCGACGGCAAAGGGCCGCATTATATCGGCCCTGCGCGCGGGGTACAGCGTGTTTATACGATAGAAACGGTCAATTGGACGGCTAACGCTGTCACTTGCGCGAAAACTCGACGAATGTCGCGATCACTTGCTCGATTTGCGAGCGATTGACGTCCATGTGCGTGACCATACGCAGGCGTGCGGCGGCGCTCAACTTGATCCCGCGTTCGGCAGCAAAGGCCTTGATCGCTTCGGCTTTGTCGCCCATTTGCACATAAACCATGTTGGT
The DNA here is from genome assembly GCF_949767675.1 of Pseudomonas sp. IT-P395. NCBI lineage: Bacteria > Pseudomonadati > Pseudomonadota > Gammaproteobacteria > Pseudomonadales > Pseudomonadaceae > Pseudomonas > Pseudomonas sp. IT-P395. The sequence goes on along the minus strand of NZ_CATKPW010000005.1, from coordinate 197,722 downwards.
TTGCACCGGTTCGACGATGAAACCTGCTTCACGCAGACCGTCGGCCAGCAGTTGCGCATTGGCGTGGTCGTCGGCCAGACGCTCGACGTTGTGATCCAGCGCGTACAGCCCCGCCGCTGCCAGCAACCCGGACTGACGCATGCCACCGCCGACCATTTTGCGCAGACGGCGAGCCTTGCCGATCAACTCGGCCGAACCGCACAACACCGAACCCACCGGCGCGCCGAGGCCTTTGGACAAGCACACCGACACTGAGTCGAAATGCTGGGTGATTTCCCGGGCATCAACACCCAGCTTGACCGCCGCGTTGTACAGGCGCGCGCCGTCGAGGTGCAGTTGCAAGCCTTTTTCCTGAGTGAAGCGGCGTGCGCGGGCCAGGTACTCCAGCGGCAGCACTTTGCCCTGCATGGTGTTTTCCAGCGCCAGCAAACGAGTCCGGGCGAAATGGAAGTCGTCCGGTTTGATCGCGGCGGCGACTTGATCCAGATCCAGTGAACCATCGGCTTGCACTTCCAGCGGCTGCGGCTGGATCGAACCGAGCACCGCCGCGCCACCGCCCTCGTATTTGTAGGTGTGCGCCTGCTGGCCAACGACGTATTCGTCGCCGCGCTCGCAGTGCGCCATCAAACCCAGCAGGTTGCTCATGGTGCCGGTCGGCACAAATAAAGCGGCGGTAAAACCCAAGCGTTGGGCCAATTCGGTTTCCAGGCGATTGACCGTCGGATCTTCGCCGTACACGTCATCACCGGTGTCCGCCGCAGTCATCGCGTCGAGCATGGCGGGAGTCGGTTGGGTGACAGTGTCGCTGCGAAGATCGATAACGCTCATGAACCTGGCCTCAAATCAGCAGGGGAAATCCCTTTACGAAGTGGAATTACTGCGGTCATCGCGTGGATTAATCAAGCCTTGGGCAAGGAAAAGTCGTTTCGAGCCTGCAAAAAATTCGATGACAATCATCAGAAAGGCGCAATGCACAGACACACAATCTGTGTTAAAAACGCTGCGCCGCCCCAGAAAGGGCGGCAAAAACGTTCTCAGGGCGGGGTGCAATTCCCCACCGGCGGTAATTGCGCGCAATGCGCATAGCCCGCGAGCGCTTGGCGACGAACACGACTTCGGTTGAGATCGGCGGCAAGGTCAGCAGACCCGGTGTGATTCCGGGGCCGACGGTCATAGTCCGGATGAAGAGAGAACGGGATTAACGCCAAAGGGCCGTCCGCACGATGATGTTGTGCGTGTGCGCACCCTTGAATCCCTTTCGATTCATAACGCCCTGTTTTTCACACAAACAGGAGTCAGAACATGCAACCCACCGCTATCGACAGCAAAAGCAAACACCCTCACGGCGAGCGCGTCGCGTTCATCCAGGCCTGCTGGCACAAGGAAATCGTCGACCAGAGCCGAAAAGGCTTCGTCGCCGAAATGATTGCCCTGGGTTATCAGGAGTCGGACATCGATATCTTCGAAGTCGGCGGCGCCTTTGAAATGCCCCTGCACGCCAAGTTGCTGGCCAAAACCGGCCGTTATGCCGGCATCGTCGCCGCTGCTCTGGTGGTTGACGGCGGCATCTACCGTCACGAGTTCGTCGCCCAGTCGGTGGTCAGCGGCCTGATGCAGGTGCAACTGGAAACCGAAGTGCCGGTATTCTCGGTGTCGCTGACCCCGCATCACTTCCATGCCGGTGACGAGCATCAGAAGTTCTTCTTCGAGCACTTTGTGCACAAGGGTCAGGAAGCAGCGCGGACTTGCGCGGATACGCTGCGCAAGGTTCGCGCACTGCGTCGTACAGAGCCGCATGCTGTAGCCGTGTAAACACAGAACCAAAACTGTAGGAGTGAGCCTGCTCGCGATAGCGGAGTGTCAGTCGACCACTGTAGTGACTGATACATTGCAATCGCGAGCAGGCTCACTCCTACAGGGTTTTTGCGCAGGGTCAGGCGAGGTTTTCGTCGGTGGTCGGGACGATCAGGATACCCGCGCGCAAGCCGTTCTTGACCTTGGGATTGGGGAAGATGATCCGTGCGCCCTCTTCCTCGATGATCCAGCGGGTATTGGCCAAGTCTTCGGCCAACACGTAACCCATCTCCAACTCGGAAAAATTTTCGATGTCCTGCGGCAGGTTCAAGCGAAAGGCATCGCTGTGCTTGATGATTTCCCGCGCCACGCTGAAAAGCTGCAAACCATCCAGCTGCGCTTCAGCCATCTGTGGCTCAGTGCCTTCGATAATCTGCTTCAAACGAGTTTCCAGCAGCGAGACGTTAACCCCGTCGTTCTGCCCGAACGGCCGCGCCTTGCCCAGTTCCAGCGTGAAAGCCTCGGCACCGAGCTTGTCGTAGGTGTACGAGCTGAACACGATCGACGGTTTGTTCTGCAACAGCACCGCTTCCATGCCCGCAGCGCGCAGACGTGCCAGCTCAAGACGCGAATGCTGGCGACCTTCCTTCCACGGATACAAGGCAAACTGCTCGATCTTCGAACCGCGAATAGCGGTGTGCAGGTCGTAGTGCAGACGCTGGCGATCCGGTTTGCTGAAAAAGCTCGCTGCCAGACGCTCCAGCTCACAGGCACGCAGTGCTTCGCTGCCACTGCTTTGTTCATGACGGCCGTTGAACAGCCGATTGACGTCCTGCTCGACGAAACGCTCGCCTTTGCGAATCGCTTCCGGGTTGCCAAACAGGAACAGAATGCGTGCGCGCGGCTTCAGATCGCCGCGTGCGATGTCGTGCAGCAGCCGATCAAGCAACTCGATCGGCGCTGTTTCGTTGCCGTGGATGCCTGCCGACAGCAGCAGGTCCAGGCCATTGTCGCGCGCTTCCGGTGGCCGGACTTCCAGCGCACCTTCGCTCAACCAGCGCATACGCACGCCTTCGACAGTCAGTTGAGTCTTCTCCGCCGGTTCGCGGCCGGCGAGGGTCAGTTCAAGCAGTTTGCCGAGGGCGAGCATAGAGCGGTTTCCTTAGTGATCGTGGTTGCAATCCGGGCCGTGCACGTGGTCTTCGTCGTCGCCGACGTCAGCCGGTTCCATTTCCAGTTGCAGACTTACCAGATTAGTCGCCAATGGGCGCAGCAGCAGGTTGGCGTACTCGGCGTCACCTTCTTCAACGTCCACGCCGATCAGCAGTTGGCCACGGCCGTCCTGCTGGATCCACAGCTCTTTGCCTTGCCACATGACCGCGACGCGGGTGCAGGAGGTCTCCAGTTGCGTGCCGTCGGTGTCTTCAAGGATCAGCTGCAGGGAATCGCTCATGTTTTTACTCTCTTGGGGAGACAAGCCGCGCGCCGCGTTCAGGCGACGCGCCGGCCATCAATTGATCTGGAATGGATAAACCGCGCCCAGTTTAAGGATTTGCGTCAGTTCATCCAGTGCCGTCCGGCATTCAAGCAGCAATTGCGGATCCGCCAGATCGGTTTCGCTCAGGCGGTCGCGGTAGTGCTTTTCAACCCATGCGGTCAACGAACCGTACAACGGTGGCGTCATGATAACCCCTGGGTTGACGGCTGCCAGTTCGGTTTCGTTAAGCGCGACGCGCAGTCGCAGGCACGCCGGGCCACCACCGTTTTGCATGCTTTGCTTGAGATCGAAAACTTTTACTTCGCGGATCAGACCGCCGGAGCTGGTCAGGCTTTGCAGATAAGCCCAGACGCGTTCGTTGGCCTGGCACTCTTGCGGCACGATCAGCAACATCGAGCCATCAGGACGCGACAGCAACTGGCTGTTGAACAGGTACGAGCGCACCGCGTCATCTACGGTGACCGCCGAACGCGGCACACACACGGACTGGAAGTTGCCGCCGGCTTTGGCGAGTTTGCTTTGCAGCTCGGCCAGCATCGAGTCGGTGTCGAGGAACGCGTCCTCGTGATAGAACAACACCTCACCGTTACCCACCGCGATCACGTCGTTATGGAACACGCCCTGATCGATCACGTTCGGGTTCTGTTGGGCGTAGACCACGCCTTCGTCACGCAGCCCGTGCAGACGCGCAACCGCTTGCGACGCTTCGAGGGTTTGACGGGCCGGGTACTTCTGCGGCGCCGGGAAACGGTTGTCGAACGCGCTGCGACCGAATACGAAGAACTCGACGCCGGCCTCGCCATACTCACGGCAGAAACGCGTGTGGTTGGCCGCGCCCTCGTCACCGAACTGTGCCACCGCCGGCAGAGCGGCGTGATGAGCGAAGTGCTGCTGATTGGCGAACATCGCACCGAGCACGCGGCTGGTGGTCGGGTGCTCGATGCTGCGGTGGTATTTGCAGTTGAGGTTGGCGGCGGTGAAATGCACGCGACCGTCTGCGGTGTCGGCGCTCGGGCTGACGGTGGCAGCGTTGGCCACCCACATGCTCGATGCCGAGCAACTGGCGACCAGCAGCGGCATGGCTTCCTTGGCGGCGCGCTCGATCACTTGCGCGTCAGTGCCGCTGAAACCCAGACGGCGCAAAGCGGCCACGTCCGGACGTTCCTGTGGCGCCAGCACGCCTTGCTGAAAGCCCATTTCCATCAGCGCTTTCATCTTCGCCAGACCTTGCAGCGCCGCTTCCTTCGGGTTCGAAGATTGCTGGCTGTTGCTCTGGGAGGCAACGTTGCCGTAGGACAGACCACCGTAGTTATGGGTCGGCCCCACTAGACCGTCAAAATTGACTTCATAGGATTTCATCAGCGAGGCTCCACGAGAATCTGTTGTTATAGGCTTCAGTAACTATTCTTTAACACCGCGGTGCGGCCATCGCTGGCAAGCCAGCTCCCACAGTAACCGCGTCGTACACAAAATGTGTGGACGCCTCCGCCCCTGTGGGAGCTGGCTTGCCAGCGATTGGGCATCACGCCATTTTCACGCCAGGCGTCAGGGCGGCAGGCAACACCAGACTTGGGGTTTCCAGCGACGCCACCGGATACGCGCAGTAATCCGCTGCGTAATAGGCGCTGGCGCGATGGTTGCCCGAGGCACCGACACCGCCAAACGGCGCGCTGCTCGCCGCACCGGTCAGTTGTTTGTTCCAGTTGACGATACCGGCACGGCTTTCCAGCCAGAACTGCTGATAACGTGCTTCGGAATCCGACAGCAAACCGGCGGCCAGACCATAGGCAGTGTCATTCGCCTCAGCGATCGCCGCTTCAAAATCAACGTAGCGAATCACTTGCAACAACGGGCCGAACAATTCTTCGTCCGGACGCTCGGCAACAGCGCTCACATCGAGAATGCCCGGCGTGAGCAGCGCGGCTTGTGCCTGCGGCTGCGTCATCGCCAGCAACGACACGGCGCCGTTAGCCAACAGATGTTCTTGAGCGTCCATCAGCGCTTTCGCCGCGCCGAGGGAAATCACTGAGCCCATGAACGGCGCCGGTTGCTGATCGAATGCACCGACCTCAATCGTCGAGCTGACTTCAACCAAACGCTTGAGCAGGCTGTCGCCCCAGGCGCCTTGCGGTACCAGCAAGCGGCGCGCACACGTGCAACGCTGACCGGCAGAAATGAACGCCGACTGAATGATCGTGTAAACAGCCGCATCGAGATCGGCGACCTGGTCGACCACCAACGGGTTGTTGCCGCCCATTTCCAACGCCAGAATCTTGTCCGGACGCCCGGCAAATTGCTGATGCAGATGATTGCCGGTGCGGCTCGAACCGGTGAAAAACAGACCATCGATGCCCGGATTCGCCGCCAGCGCGATACCGGTTTCGCGAGCGCCTTGCAGCAGGTTCAAAACGCCTGCCGGGAGACCGGCTTCGATCCAGCACTTGACTGTCAGCTCGGCGACTTTCGGGGTCAGTTCGCTTGGCTTGAACAGCACGCTGTTACCCGCCAGCAGCGCCGGAACGATGTGACCGTTCGGCAGGTGACCGGGGAAGTTGTAAGGACCGAACACCGCCACCACACCGTGCGGCTTGTGGCGCAGTACGGCGGTGGCGTCGCCCAACGGGCCGCTCTTCTCGCCGGTACGCTCGCGGTAGCTCTGCACCGAGATCGCGATCTTGTTGACCATGCTGGTGACTTCGGTCGCAGCTTCCCACAGCGGCTTACCGGTTTCCTCACCGATGGTGCGGGCCAGTTCGTCAGCGTGGCTTTTCAGCGCGGCGGCGAACGCCTCCAGCACAGTGATGCGCTCGTCCAGCGAACGCCGCGCCCAGCCCGGAAACGCCTGACGTGCAGCCTGCACCGCCGACTCGACTTGAGCGGTGGTTGCGCCCTCCCCCGACCACAGCACTTGCTGGGTCACCGGGTTCAGCGATTGAAAAGCTTCGCCCTGACCGGCCAGCCACTCACCTGCGATGTATAGCGAATTCATTATTTCGACTCCCGTGCAGCGGACAACGCCACGGCGCGCACTTGATCGCCAGCGTTGAGTTGAAGACGTTTGGCGGTCTGCGGATCGACCACCAGGGTGCCGGCAGCCAGACGCGCCGGCGCAGCAGTGATGCGGCAGTCTTCGCGTTTGCGGTTATGGATGATGAACGGCGTGGCGTCGTCGCCCGGCGTACCGACGGCGAGCACCAGCGCTTCACTGTCACGCACCGCGCGGATCTTGCCGGTTTCGCATTCGATGGCCGGGCCGGCGTCGAAGATGTCGACGTAACCCTGATAGCTGAACCCTTCGCCCTTGAGCATCGCCAGGGCCGGCTCGGTGTCCGGGTGCACCTGACCGATGACGTTACGTGCGCCTTCGGACAGGAAGCAGGTGTACAGCGGAAATTTCGGCATCAGCTCGGCGATGAAAGCCTTATTGCCGACACCGGTCAGGTAATCGGCCTGGCTGAACTCCATTTTGAAGAAGTGACGACCGAGGCTCTCCCAGAACGGTGAACGGCCGGCGTCATCGGAGACACCGCGCATTTCGGCAATGATCTTGTTGCCGAACAATTCCGGGAACTCAGCAATGAACAGCATCCGCGCCTTCGACAGCATGCGACCGTTAAGACCGCTGCGGTAATCGGCGTGCAGGAACAACGAGCACAGCTCGGAATTACCGGTCAGGTCGTTAGCGAGGAACAGCGTCGGAATCTCGCGGTAGATGTTCAGCTCTTGCGAAGCACTGACGGTCAGACCGACACGGAAGTTGTACCAAGGCTCACGCATACCAACGGCGCCAGCAATCGCGGAAATCCCCACCACGCGACCGTCATCGTCTTCGAGCACGAACAAGTAGTCCGCATCACCACGGCCAGCTTCGCCGCGAAAGGTCTTCTCGGCCCAGCCAACCCGATGGGCCAGACGTTCTTCGTTGGCCGGCAATGTGGTCAGGCCGGTGCCGGTGCTGCGGGCCAGGTCGATCAGCGCGGCTAAATCGCTGCTGCGTACGGGACGAACAATCATGCTATCTCCTCAAACGGGCCGCCTTCGCCACCCGTGAAACTCGCTAAGGCGTTAAACCGCCACCAGGCGCACGCTGGCACCTTCACCGACGCCCAGGGCTTCGGCCGCTTCCAGATCCAGAGTCACCGGTTTGCCAGGCGCGTAATCCAGCTCCAGCAGCACCGCGCGGTAATCCTGCAACTGCGCGTTGGCCACCAGATACTGGCGCCCCACACCTTTCACCGGCTCGCCGATCTTCACTGGCACCACACGACTCTGGGCGATCGAACGGATCCCCGAAACACGCGCATGCAGGGTCGGGCCACCGTCGAAAATATCGATGTAATGATCGGTTTCGAAGCCTTCGCGCATCAGGATGTCGAAGGTGATCTGCGCACGCGGGTGCACCTGGCCCATCGCCTCTTGGGCGGAATCCGGCAGCAGCGGCACGTAGATCGGGTAATGCGGCATCAGCTCGGCGAGGAACGTACGGCTTTTCAGCCCGCACAGACGCTCGGCTTCGGCGTAGTTGAGGTCGAAGAAGTTGCGACCGATCGCGTCCCAGAATGGCGAGTCGCCGTTCTCGTCGCTGTAACCGACGATCTCGGTCACCACCGAATCGGCGAAACGCTCCGGGTGGCTGGCAACGAACAACAGACGGCCGCGGGAGTTGAGCTCGGACCACGGTGAACCGACCAGCTCGCGCTGCACGTAGAAACTGGTCAACAAACTGTTGCCGGTCAGGTCGTGGCACTGCGAGAGCACGTGGATCTTGTTGTGGATCTTCAACTCGCGCGAGGCGTGCACGAAGGTCTCGTTACGGAAGCTGTAGAACGGCTCCGAATAACCGGCCGAAGCGACGATGGCCGAGCAGCCGACCAGCTTGCCGGTGGTGGAGTCTTCGAGGACGAAGAAATAGCTTTCTTCACCGTTGAAGCTCACTTCGGCAGCGAACGAAGCTTCGCTCGCGGCGATCTTGTCGCTCAGACGTTCCACGTCATCCGGCAAGGAAGTGACACCAATCGGGCTGTCCGCAGCCAGACGCTGTACCTCGCCCAGATCAGCCATTTGCGCGGGGCGCATCACCAGCATGGTGTCACTCCTTTCTCTTATAAATTCACAGAAAAAATAACCGGGCCTACATGGAGATCAATGTAGGAGTGAGCCTGCTCGCGATTGCGGTCTGTCAGAAACCAATGAGTCGACTGACAGACCGCAATCGCGAGCAGGCTCACTCCTACAGTTGATCTGGTCCGGCATAAAATTTTGATCGACGCCTGAAAAGCTCCAGGCGTCGAAGGGTCTATCAGGCTTGCGTCAGTGCTGCGGCAGCGCGTTCGAAGCGGTCGAGACCGGCATCGATATCGGCGTCTTCCACCACCAGGCTCGGCGCGAAACGGATCACGTCCGGGCCGGCTTGCAGAATCATCAGGCCTTCTTTTTCAGCGGCGTTGAAGATGTCTTTGGCCTTGCCTTTCCAGGCATCGCTCAGCACGCAACCGATCAACAGACCGAGGCCACGCACCTGAGTGAACAGGCCGTACTTCTCGCCGATCTGCTCAAGGCGCGCCTTGAATTTGTCGTGCTTGGCGTTCACGCCGTTCAGCACTTCTGGCGTGTTGATCACGTCGATCACCGCTTCCGCGACCGCGCACGCCAGCGGGTTGCCGCCGTAAGTGGTGCCGTGAGTACCGACGACCAGATGTTTGGCCAGCGCTTCGGTGGTCAGCATGGCCGCGATCGGGAAACCGCCGCCCAGGCTCTTGGCGCTAGTGAGGATGTCCGGAGTCACGCCGTAATGCTGGTAGGCGAACAGCTTGCCGCTGCGGCCCATGCCGGTCTGCACTTCGTCGAACACCAGCAGCGCGTTGTTCGCGTCGCACAGTTCGCGGGCACCTTGCAGGTAAGCCAGTTCGGCTGGCAGCACGCCGCCCTCGCCCTGGATCGGTTCCAGCACGACCGCACAGGTCTTGTCGGACACCGCCGCTTTCAGCGCGGCCAGATCGTTGTAAGGGACGTGGGTAATGCCGGTGATTTTCGGGCCGAAACCGTCGGAGTACTTCGACTGGCCACCGACGTTGACGGTGAACAGGGTACGGCCGTGGAAGCTGTTCAGCGCGGCGATGATTTCGTACTTCTCAGAGCCGAAACGGTCGAACGCCACACGACGGGCCAGCTTGAACGCGGCTTCGTTGGCCTCGGCACCGGAGTTGCAGAAGAACACGCGCTCGGCGAACGTGGCATCGATCAGCTTGTGCGCCAGGCGCAGGGCTGGCTCGTTGGTGAACACGTTGGACACGTGCCACAGCTTGTTCGCTTGCTCGGTCAGTGCACCGACCAGCGCCGGGTGCGCGTGGCCCAATACGTTGACGGCGATGCCGCCGGCGAAGTCGATCAGCTCGCGGCCGGCCTGATCCCAGACGCGGGAACCGGCGCCACGCACTGGAATGAAAGCGGCAGGCGCGTAGTTGGGAACCATTACCTGGTCGAAATCGGCGCGTTGTACCGCAGCGTGCTCAACGGACATCGGAGTCTCCTGATGAGAAACACTCGCCTGAAACTGGCGAGCTTGGTGAGGATTGTAAGGACAGTTTTCAGCCCGGCCTTGTCGCCAAGCGACAACTTCTTATAGCGCAAACCCCGGATTTTCACGGGTTTACGGCAATGCGACATATAGCGTCGCAAAGGCGCAGTTTAACGGGCGCCGCCGATTTGCGGCAGGCTGCAGAGAATACCAACTCCACCCCGCGACAAAGATATAAATATGTACCGCACAAAGGTGGTCCGTTCCTGATTTGCTGCGCGTTCTTTTCAACGCCAAGGATTGGCCCATGCACCTGACTCAGCCACCACCGCCAGTCTCGACTGCCGCGAGCGACGCGCAGCATCACGACGACCACTACCTGCCACTGAAAAACGCCGTACCCGACTGGCTCGGCAACACTTCATCGACCCGCCGCCAGGCGCTCCAGGACAGCCTGCCCCGTCTGTCCACTTCACTCCAATCGGTCCCCGCCGAACAGCATCAACAGATGAAAACCCTCAACGCCGCGCACTGGGCCGCGCAAAGCCAAGTCGACCAAAGCCTCGAACACCTGCAAGACGCCAGCGCCTTTGCCGAGCCCTTGCTCAAACAGGAACTGAACAAATCCTTCGGACTGGATCTGGATGTGCGCAATACCTTTGTGCGCCTGTACATCCCCGCAACCACCCCGTGGCTCCCGATCAGAACGGGCACGCGCGCCTGGACGGTCTCGTTACTGGAAGCCGCGCTGCACAACTTCGAGGAAGCGGAAACCCGTGACGACGCCTTCGACGTTGACTCGACCTTCGTCACCCGGCCCTCCACCACCGGCCAGTTCATGACCCTGCCGTCGATCAAGGCCAAACTGAGCATTGCCGCCTTCACCCAGCTGTGCCGAAGGCTGGATCTCGGTGCTCAGTACAAAGCCCATCTCGAAGACAACCTCGGCTATACCGATCCGATGGTGGCGTCCGTACTGCGCAGCAAACTGGACGACAGTCAGAAGGCCGCGATGAAAGCGGCCCTGCAATGGGCGCGGATGAACCGCGATGTGTCGGAAAGTTATTTTCGCTTGATCGACGCCGTGCTCGACGGCATGAGAGGGCTGTATGTCGGTGGCGCGCCCGTGCGGTGCCATGACATGGGGATGCTGTGCGCGCCGCTCACCGGTATCGTCGTCTTTGCCCCCGACCTGTATGCATCGCGCACCCCGGCGCGGGTGGTGGCCTACGTCCCGGATGATCCCGAGCACCCTTTCAAGGAATACGCATCGACCTACGAACTGTTTGTCGAACTGACGCGCCAGCTGCGTTCGAAAGACTATCAGCAGTTTTTCAGCCGCTTCGTGAACCACGAACATCGCGGCTTTTTCTTCAGCACCCTCAACAGCCGCTTGAGCCAAATGACATGGCATCCGCCGGAGTCCGGCAGCTCACTGCCCGCTTGGCGCGAAACACCTGTAGAACGACCGGATCTGCAAACCACACTGACACCGTTCCAGGTCGATCTGTGGCAACACCTCTATCAATCGAAACTGAACAAGATCTTCAACGATGCCCGGGTGATCGCCGTGCCCACCGCCATGGTGGACCAAAAAGCACGCTGGGCTTTCTGGGATTCGGTGAGCAACATCATCTCGAGCATCGTCCAGGCCGCCGCGCTGATCGTCGCGCCGTTCGTGCCGGTCCTGGGTGAAGCGATGATGGCGTACATGGCGTATCAAATGCTCGATGAAGCTTTCGAGGGCATCATCGAATGGGGACAGGGACGCACGAGCGAAGCGTTCGAACACCTGATGGGCACCGTCGAATCGCTGATCCAACTGGGTATCTTCGGCATGGGCGGCGCGATTGGTGCCGGCGAGTTTCGCAAGGTCTTGCCCAAGGAAGTGGTCGCCTTCATCGACCGCTTCAAGCCTGTACAACTGGCCAATGGCAAAACCCGCTACTGGGATCCCGATCTGGCCCGCTACCAGCACACGGCAGTGCCCGATGCCGGTTCAACGCCCAATGAACTGGGCCTGTACCCGCATCAAGGCAAGCAACTGCTGCCACTGGAAGACGCTCATTTTGCCGTGAGCGAAGGTGCGATTCCCGGCCAATACACGATCGAACATCCCACTCGGCCCGACGCCTACCAACCGACGGTGCGCCACAATGGCGCCGGTGCCTGGCACACCGAACTGGAACAACCACTGGAATGGGACACCGACACGGCGCTGCGGCGAATCAATCCTTCCATCGAGACATTCTCGCCTCCAGAGCGCGAGACGATCCTGCGTGTCAGTGGCGTCAATGAAGATGCCGTACGCAAGATGCATGTCGATCAACAAACTCCACCTCCCCTGTTGGCCGACAGCATTCAGCGCTTCAAGATCGATCAACAACTGCAACGCTTTATCGATCAACTCGACAGCAACGTGGCTGAGCAATACCTGCGTGCCGATCCGGCGACACAACTGCAACTGCTGACGCAACACGGCCGCTGGCCGAGCAGCCAACGCCTGCGTCTGGTTGATCAACGAGGCGAACTGCTCTGGCAATCCTCGGCGGACGCAACCTTGCCACTGACCGAGCTTCGCCAGGACAGCCTGATCGATGGCGACCTGCTCAAGACCTTGCTGGCTTCTCTCGACGAGCAGCAAATCAAAGCGTTGCTCGCAGAACCTTTCAGCGGGCCGACGCCCTCGCTGGAAGTTCGCAGTCAGATGCTGCGCAAGCAACTGGCCCATCTCGCCCGACGCCACCGAAGCTCGCTGTTCGACTCGCGCTATCAGGTCCTTCAGCACATTGACGATCCATTGGCCCAAACAATCATCGACCACGATCCGACACTGCCGGCCAGCCTCGTCCGTGAACTGCTCGACAGCGCCAGCGGTAGTGAATTGATACAGATAAGCAACGGAGAACTGCCGCCGCGCCAACAGGAATTCATGCAACTGGCCAATCAGGAAGTGCGTGTTACCCGCGCTTACGAAGGCCTGGAACTGAACGCCTTGAGCAATGCCGATTCCGATTCCCTTGCGCTGCACAGCCTCAAGCTGCTGCCAGGCTGGAGCGGCGATGTGCGCCTCGAAATCCGCGACGGACGTTACGAAGGCGCGGTACTCGACAGCATCGGACGCGAAGATGCGCCCGCTCGGAAAGTACTGGTTCGCCAACAGGACGGCCGCTATCAACCTTACGACGACCGCGGCCAGGAGCTGCATTCGGCCACGGATTTTTACTCCAGTCTGTTGTACGCATTACCGGACGGCGAACGTCAGAATCTGAACCTGCAGATCGGCCAGGGCGACGCGTTGAGTGCCGCAGTTCGTCAACGATCACTTGAACGCGAGGAGCTACGCACCGTGCTGTTCGAAGCGCCGATCAGCCAACCGGCCGTGGACACGCTGCGCCTGGCAGGCTTCGGCAATGATCGACTGAACGCACCCAGAAGCCTTGAAAATGCCGATTTTTTTGAAGCGGGTGAACTCGGTGCGATCGGCATCGAAAACCAGGACAACCTGGTGACCACAGGCCAGCGAATCGTTAGTCCCGAGGAGCGCGTGCAGGCGATCTATCGAGGCATGTCCAACGAAGAGGCGCGTAATTTCGTTGCGGTTTTCCAGAACAACACGGTTGAGTTCAACGCGGAACTGGCCAGGCGCCGCAACGAATACTTCAAGCTCAGTAATGACCTGCGTAACTGGGAAATCGACGTCCCCGCCAATGACCCTGTCAGCGGCCTGCCGTTGACCTATATCGAACGCCGGGCAGCCCTGCAGAATCGCGCGCAGTTCCGAGAAGCGCTACTGCGTTGCTGGCGCAGGCAAACCCGGGGTCCCGCTGGGTACATGTTGCAGATTGCGCAACCCGTACTGGGGGAACTACCCGCACTGGAAGCGGACTTCAGCCACGTCGTCATGCTCTCCATCAATGGCAGCGCCAATACCAGGGCAGTGGACACCTTTATGCAACGCTTCACAGGTCTGCTGTATCTGGATGCGCAAAACCTCGATCTGCCGAGCCTGCCCCAATCGTTCACTGCAATGCCCAACCTGCGCCAGTTGATCTTGCGCGACTGCGGCATCACCCACTCGGCAACCAATCAGGCAGTGCTTGCATCGTTACCCAACCTTTCGCTGCTGGATCTGCGGGGCAATCCATTGGGCACGCCTCCCGACGTCAGCGCGATGCCTTCGTTGCGTTATCTCAATCTGACCAAGACAGACATCTCCTCACTGCCGGCCAACCTGCTCGATCACCCGAGACTGATCACCGGCAATTTCGATGGCAACCAGATCAGCGACATACCGGACGTTTTTTTCAACCTGACCAGCTCACTCAGTGACGGCTTCGGTTTTGCCGACAACCCGCTGTCGGCCGCCACCCGAGAGAAAGTGAAAACGTACTATAACCACACAGGCAAACATTTCGGAGTACGCCCGGATCCAGCCGATATTTTGCGCACCACCACGTTGTTTCCTGATCTGAATGCCGACCAGGCCAGTGAATTGTTGTATCGGCTTCCCGGCACATTGACTGACAGCCAGGCTCAGCTCGCCAGTTGGGAGGCCGAGTTCGCAACGTTGAAGACTGAACTCGGCGAATGGGCCAACCAGACACCTGCGCTCGACCCCGTTTTCAATCGACCTTTGACGCTGGATGAGCAAGCACTGGAGCGCAGTGCACGGGATGAGTTTCGGCAAAAACTGGAGCGTTTCTGGCGCACCCGATCAGCGTCTCTCAGAGAAAGCGAGCTGACCGCAACGCTTGATTTCATGGGCGACCTGCCGGCCTTGAGTGCCAATTTCGAGCATGTCTCGCGACTGACACTGACGGGCAATAAAAACCTCACGGCAGTACTGCCGTTCATTCAGCGCTTTGAGAATCTGACCACACTGGAATTGCACGCCTTCGACCTGGAGCCGATTGCCCTTTCGCAGATCAGGATGCCCCGCCTCAGCGTATTGGAACTCAACGATTGCGGCGTGGTGCTGACCCCTGAAAATCAGGCGACACTGGTTTCCCTGAACAACCTGCATACGCTGGACCTGAGCAACAATCCCCTGGGGACTTTCCCCGAGCTGAACCTGCTCCCCGAACTGACCTACCTCGACTTGTCCAACTGCGGCCTCAACGTGACGCCTGACGGGCTGGCCAGTCATCCGAATCTGCGCACTGCAATTATCAGCGGTAACCGCATCAGCGAAATCCCCGATGCGGTGTTCGAGCTGTCGGCCAATCAGAGTGACGGCTTCGACTTTTCCGACAACCCGCTGTCGGTGGCCACACGCAACAAAGTGAAAACCTATTACAGACGCACCGGACAAGACTTCGATGTGCGCGCAGAGACCAGCGATATCGCCCTCATGCGAGATCTGTTTCCGTCCCTGGATGAACAGGAGGCCAGCGATGTGATCTACGACTTGCCCGGAACCCTGGCCGATAGCAGGATTCAGCTCGTCAGGTGGCGGGCCGAGCTTAATCAGCTGACTTCGGACCTGACCGCTTGGGCACCGCAAGTTCCCAGCGTTCATCCCTTGACGGGTGAAGTTCTCACGGCCATTGAACTGTTTGACCAATACGCCGCCCGCTCCGAATTTGGCCAACAGCTGGAACGCTTCTGGCGTCGCCGATCGGTCGAATCAGGCATGCGTGCGGATTTTTTTGAGTCCGACTTGAGGTTCATCGGTGACCTGCCGCAACTGACAACGGATTTCTCTCATGTCGTTGGTGTGAAGCTCAAGGGCAATGCCGCTATCGGTGCCCCCGACGCGTTCATCGATTTGTTCGTCAACACACGCGAGCTGGACCTGCAACAGTTTCCACTGGGTGAAATACCGCAGTCCGTGACCCACCTGCCGAAGCTCACGGAACTGACATTGAGAGACTGCGGCGTGACACTCAGCCCCGCCGACCAGAACACCCTCGCGACACTGAGCGACCTTGAACTGCTGGACCTGAGTCACAATCCACTGGCGGCGATACCCGACCTGCAGCCGCTGCCTGCCATGCGTGACATTCTGCTTTCGAACTCCGGCATTACGGCACTGCCCAATGGCTTCGCCGATCACCCGAACCTGAAAAACGCCTTGTTGAACGGCAACCGCATCACCAATCTGCCCGAAACTTTTTTCAGCCTCGATCTGGACCTCGCCGACGGCACCAATCTGGCCAGCAATCCACTGTCCCTGCCCACTCGCGAGCGCATCAAAACCTACTATGTCGAGCACGGACGCCATTTTGACGTGATGCCGGATGTAGGCGACCTGGCCAGCGCACAAAGGTTGTATCCATGGATGGACATCGACGATGCCAGTCACATGATCTATCACTTGCCCGGCACGCTGCGGGCGGGCACTGAGCAACTGCTGCGCTGGGAAGCGGAAATCAGACAGATGATCAGCGACTTGAGCGCTTGGTCCGAACGCATACCGTTGCGCAATCCCATGACCGGCGAAATCCTGAGCGTACCTGAGCGCGTGGAAGAACAATTCAAGAGGAGAGAGTTCAGTCAAAATCTGGAACAGTTCTGGCGCGCCAGAAACACCGACAAGCCCGAACTGAGGCTCAATACGCTAGATATCGTTGCTCACTTTGCGGGGGAACTGCCGTCGCTGTCTGCCGACTTCAGCCACGTCGTCCGCTTGTCCATTCAGGGTAATGAAACGCTAAATGCCCCGGACAGTTTCCTGATGTGCTTCAAGGGATTGCAAGCCATGGAGCTGCGCGGCTTCAAGCTGGGCCGCATGCCACGGGCGCTGGCACTCATGCCGTCCCTCGAAACACTGATGCTGAACAGTTGTGGTGTGGTACTCGACGCCATGGGCCAGGCCACGCTTAGCGCGATGAGCGGGTTGAAAGGACTGGACTTGTACAACAACCCTCTGGGCACTGCGCCGGATGTCGGAGCATTACGCGCGCTGTCGGCCCTGGATCTTTCCCGCACCGGTATTACTCAGGTGCCCGCCGGCGTGGGGCAGTTACCTCGCCTGCGTGACACGTTCCTCAGCGAAAACGCCATTGTCGAATTGCCGGAAGACTTGACTGGCTTTGGCACCAACGGGGTTGTCCTGAGGGCCAATCCACTGTCCACAGCCTCAAAAAACCGGATAAAGGCCTTCTACCAACTCAGTTATCAGAACCTGGGGGTTTTGGCTGAGCAGGCTGACATTGCCCTGGCGCGAGACCTGTATCCCGCCATCAGTGAAGCCGATGCCAATCATCTGGTCTATGGCCTACCCGGGACAATGGCCGAAGGACGCATCGAATTGCTGCGTCGCCAGAGCGACCTCGCCACGCTACTGCGCGAGCTTGAGGTGTGGGCGCGGGAGGTTCCGCGTGATCCGCTCACAGGCGCTAACATGGGCGACGAAGCACTACGCCAGGAAAACGCCAGACGCAGCTGGTTCAGGGATGGCCTGGAACAAAGCTTGCGCGTAGCGCCGGGAGGCCTGGCCTCTTCTGAGGTAGCCCTTGATCTGTCTTTCCATGGCGAGTTGCCGAAACTGAGCGGGCGTTTCGAGCAGACCAGCAAACTGACACTGACAAGTACTGCCAACGTGCACCCTCGGGTTGACCGATTGCTTGAGCTGTTCCCGTCACTCAAAAAACTGGATATTCGCGCCTATCAACTCAACGAGATTCCCGCCTCAATCTTGCGCATGAGCAATCTGACCAGCCTGGAACTGCCCCATTGCCGCATCGTACTGACTGAGCAAACCGTGAATGCACTGGCGGCGATGGAAAACCTGCGCATTCTTGACTTGAGCCACAATCCGTTGGGGCTGACACCCGACCTGAGAAACTTCAACGCGTGTCACTCTCTGCGATTGAGCAACACGGGACTGACCGACGTACCGGCCGGCCTTTTTGCGATGCCGCAACTGACGTATGCAGATCTTTCCGCCAACGCCATCATCGAACTCCCCGACCCACTGCCCTCTCCTGCTGACGGTAGAGGTGCCACCTATGACTTCAGCAACAATCCACTAAGCCTGGAGAGTCAGCAGCGTTTGACTATTTACAATGCGACCAACGAAACGCGACTGCAGGAGGAGCGAGAATGGCTGGCCAGCGCTTACCAAGCGCTGGACAACTTCAGGGATATGTCGTTTTCCGATTGAGCCAGACGTACGCCGAGACCTAACCGCGCTCTGGCGGCACTGACGACAATTCGAACGGACTGCTGCTGCGCCGCTGGTTGCGATCTTCCCGCGGCGTGGCGCCGAAGAAGTTGCGATAGGCGCTGGAGAAATGCGGCCCCGAGGAGAAGCCACACGAAAGGCCGATCTGGATGATCGACTTGCTGGTTTGCATCAACATCTGCCGGGCCTTGTTCAGGCGCAATTCCAGGTAGTACTGGCTCGGCACACGGTTGAGGTATTGCTTGAAGATGCGCTCCAGTTGGCGACGCGACACGCACACGTGTTGGGCGATTTCGTCGGTGGTCAGCGGCTCTTCGATGTTGGCTTCCATCAGCAACACCGCTTGAGTGAGCTTCGGATGGCTGGAGCCGAGACGGTTCTGCAGCGGGATGCGCTGGCGCTCGCCGCCTTCACGAATGCGTTCAACCACCAGTTCTTCCGAGACTGCACCGGCCAATTCCGCACCGTGATCGCGGGCCAGCACCGCCAGCAACAGATCGAGCACGGACATGCCACCGCAGGCGGTCAGGCGATCGCGATCCCAGTCGAACAAGTGACTGGTGGCGATGACTTTCGGAAAACGCTCGGCGAAATCGTCCTGCCAGCGCCAGTGCACGGCAGCGCGATAACCGTCGAGCAAACCGAGTTGCGCCAGCGGGTACACACCCGCGGACAGACCGCCGATGACCGTGCCGGCACGCACCAATTGCTTCAGTGCACTGCTGAGAGCCGGCGCCAACGTGGTCGGTGGCTCGTCAGCGAGCAGGAACAGTTTCTGGAAATTTTCGAGTTTGCCGGCCCACGCTTCGCCGGGTAATTGCCAGGCACCTTCGGCGGGTGGCTCGGCTTGCAGGAACGACAGTTCGTAAACCACATCCGGGTGCACCCGCTGAGCAACACGCAAGGCTTCCTCCGCCAGCGCCAGCGTCAACGCTTTAGTGCTGGGCCAAATCAGGAAACCAATTCGATGGGCAGTCATGGGCGGGCAATCCGAAACGAGGAACAGTGATGAAGGCATGGGCCAATGCTAGCCCGTAAATGAACACAAATCTTGAGCCTGACGCAGATCCACCATCGGGACTGGAATGCCATTCCCATGTAGGAGCTGTCGAGTGGAACGAGGCTGCGATCTTTTGATCTTCAAAAACAGATCAAAAGATCGCAGCCTTCGGCAGCTCCTACAGTGGATTGGAGCCAACCTTCAGGTCGCGAAGCATGACCTGATTTGGTGCATAACGGCAGCGATTACTTGAGGCTGCCCGAGAGGAATTGCTGCAAACGTTCCGATTGCGGATTCACCAGCACTTCGCGCGGGTTGCCGCTCTCTTCCACCACACCTTTGTGCAGGAACACCAACTGGTTCGACACTTCACGGGCAAAACCCATTTCGTGCGTAACCACAACCATGGTGCGACCTTCCTGCGCCAGCGCTTGCATGACTTTCAGCACGTCGCCCACCAGTTCCGGGTCGAGGGCCGAAGTCGGTTCGTCGAACAGCATCACTTCAGGCTCCATCGCCAGCGCACGGGCAATCGCCACGCGCTGCTGCTCGCCACCGGACATGTGCCCCGGGAACGCATCTTTACGATGGGCCACGCCGACCTTGTTCAGGTAGTACTCGGCTTTTTCGCGCGCTTCGTACTTGGGTACGCCGAGCACGTGAACCGGCGCTTCCATGATGTTTTCAATCGCGGTCATGTGCGACCACAGGTTGAAATGCTGGAACACCATCGACAGGCGCGAACGCATGCGTTGCAGCTGCTTCGGATCAGCGGCTTTCAGCGCGCCGTCCTTGTTCGCCACCAGTTTCAGCTCTTCGTTGTTGAGCAGAATCTTGCCCGCGTGCGGCTGCTCGAGCAGGTTGATGCAGCGCAGGAAAGTACTTTTGCCGGAGCCACTGGAGCCGATGATGCTGATCACATCGCCGGCTGCCGCTTTCAGGGACACGCCCTTGAGCACTTCGTGACTGCCATAGCGTTTATGCAGGTCTTGGACTTCAAGTTTGTACATGCGGTCGGTTCTCACAAAAACAGTCAGTCAGTCGTTGAGCAAGCGCCCGTGACGCAGCGCTTCGCGCCCCGCCACCTTGGCCAGCCAGAAACCGGGTTGGGCATAACGCAGCCGTTCAATGGCAAACAGCACCCCGGAGGTACCAGCACATACCGTGCTGACCCGATCGGACAGAGGATCAATCACTTCAAAAATCTCGTCGCCGGGCTCGACCCATTCGCCGGGCTTGCGCAGAAAACTCACGACGCCCGGATGCGGTGCGAACAGCAACTCGGTGCCTTCGAACGGCATGCCTTCACAGGCTTCGTGTGCTGGGTTCGGCCACTCGCCGGTGAGCAAACCTTGCTCGGCGAGGAACGCAAGAATGCCTTCAGCATACGCCTGCGCTTCGGCGCGACCGGTATCGGCCTGACCGCCCAGCTCAATGGTCGTCGCCAGACACGCCAGCGGAATCTGCGCATCAGGGAACTGCCGCGACAGGCGCAACCACGGCAACGAACAGGCTTCATCGAACGAGCTGCCGCCGGAGTCTTCCGCCAGCAATCCGACCTTCACATTCAGGTGCGCCGCCAGCGAACGCCACTGCGGCCAGTGTTGCGGCAACGCGTACATGTGCAGCGCGGCTTCAGCATCGCAGTGCAAATCAAGCACCACATCAGCGGTGCAAGCGTGGCTGAGCAACACCCGCTGCATGCCTTGCAACTGGCTGCTCGCCTCTGGCAATGCCGCCAGATGATCGGCCATGGCCTGACGGATCAGACGCACATTAGCGTGCGGATCATCACCGAGGCTGTCGGCCAAAGCGGCTGCAACCGGCGCGCTGAGCTCGACGAAATCACGGTTGAAATTCTTGCCGCTACCGGCCTCGAAACGGCCTTGGTGATTGCCTTGCAGCAACTGACCAAGACCCAACGGGTTAGCGACCGGCACCAGCTCGATGACACCGTTGAGCAAGCCTTTGGCTTCGAGTTCGCCGAGGCGCTTTTTCAGCTCCCAGGCGGTGCGCATGCCCGGCAATTCGTCAGCGTGCAGGCTGGCCTGAATGTAGGCCTTGCGCTCGCCGTGGCCAAAGCGGAACACCGAAATCTTGCGCTCGCTGCCTAAATGGCTCCACGGCAATACGTGGTCGATGCGTTCCATATCAGTGCTTCCGCGGGGCCAGGTAGCTCAACCAGCGACGCTCGGCCAGTTTGAACAGCTTGACCAGAATGAACGTCAGGCACAGGTAGAACACGCCGGCGGTGATGTACGCCTCGAACGGCAGATAGAACTGCGCGTTGACGGTACGCGCCGCGCCAGTGATGTCGATCAAAGTGACGATGGAGGCCAGACTGGTGGTCTGCAGCATCATGATCACTTCGTTGCTGTACTGCGGCAGTGCCCGGCGCAGGGCCGATGGCAGCAGGATGCGCTTGTACAGTTTAAAGCGCGACATGCCCATGGCCTTGGCCGCTTCGATCTCACCGTTCGGCGTAGCCTTGAGGCTGCCAGCGATGATTTCAGCGGTGTAGGCGCTGGTGTTGACCGCAAACGCCAGACACGCGCAGAACGTTGCGCTGGACAGCCACGGCCACAAGAAGCTTTCGCGTACTGCTTCGAACTGCGCCAGACCGTAGTAGATCAGGAACAGTTGCACCAGCATCGGCGTGCCCCGGATCACGTAGGTGTACAGCCACGCGGCGCCGTTGACGACCGGGTTCTTCGAGACGCGCATCAGCCCCAGCGGCAGGGCCGCGAGCAGACCGAAAAACAGCGACAGCGCGAGCAGTTTGAGGGTGGTCAGCAGGCCGCCGAGGTACAGCGGCATGGCCTCCCAAATGACGTTGTAGTCGAAGATCATAGATCAGCCGCCCTTACGCCTACCGAGTAGCGCTTCTCAAGTTGACGCAGGATCAGCAACGAAACACTGGTGATCACCAGGTACATCGCCGCCACTGCGAGGAAGAAGGTGAAAGGCTCGCGAGTGGCATCTGCCGCCTGCTTGGCCTTGAACATCATGTCTTGCAGACCGACCACGGAGATCAGCGCGGTAGCCTTGGTCAATACCAGCCAGTTGTTGGTGAAGCCCGGAATCGCCAGGCGAATCATCTGCGGCACCATCACCCGGAAGAACACCTGAAAACTGCTCATGCCGTACGCCATGCCGGCTTCGGCCTGACCTTTGGGAATGGCCATGAACGCGCCACGGAAGGTTTCCGACAGGTACGCACCGAAAATGAAACCGAGGGTGCCGATACCGGCGGCCAGTGGATTCAGGTCGATGTAGTCGTCGTAGCCGAGCATCGGCGCAACGCGGTTGAGCAAGTCCTGGCCGCCGTAGAAGATCAGCAGGATCAGCACCAGATCGGGAATCCCGCGGATCACCGTGGAATACAGATCGCCCAGCCAGGCCAGCCAGCGCACCGGCGACAGGCGCAACGCGACACCGATCAGCCCGAGAACGATGGCCAGAGCCATGGACGACAAGGCGAGCTGAAGCGTCAGCCATGCGCCATCGAGGATGACAGCCCCGTAGCCTTTCAACATGATTCAGGTCCTCGAAAGTTGGGATGAAAAAATGGCGCAAACCGCAGAGATCCTGTTGCTTGCGCCATTTCGGACTTGTCGCAGAGACGTGTTACTTGCCGTAGATATCGAAGGCGAAGTACTTGTCCTGGATTGCTTTGTATTTGCCGTTCTCGCGGATGGCCGCGATGGCAGCGTTGATCTTGTCTTTCAGGGCGTCGCCCTTACGAACTGCGATGCCTACGCCGTCGCCGAAGTATTTGACGTCGGTGAACGCCGGGCCTGCGAACGCGAAGCCTTTGCCGGCGTCGGTGTTGAGGAAGCCATCTTGCAGCAGGGTGGCGTCAGCCACGGTACCGTCGAGGCGACCGGCAGCCACGTCGAGGTAGATTTCGTTCTGCGAGCCGTACGGCTTGATCTCGGCACCCAGTGGCGCCAGGACTTCACGAGCGAAACGCTCGTGGATCGAACCACGTTGTACGCCGATGTTCTTGCCCTTCAGCTCAGCCAGACCTTCGCTGACCTGAGTACCGGACTTCATGACCAGACGTGCCGGGGTGTTGTAGTACTTGTTGGTGAAGTCGACCGACTTCTTGCGATCTTCAGTGATCGACATCGACGACAGAATCGCGTCGATCTTGCGCACTTTCAGTGCCGGAATCAGACCGTCGAACTCTTGCTCGACCCACACACACTTGACCTGCATCTGCTCGCACAGAGCGTTGCCGATGTCGTAGTCGAAACCGACGATGCTGCCATCCGGTGCTTTCGAAGCGAACGGAGGGTAAGCCGCTTCGATACCGATCTTCAGAGGTTTTTCGTCAGCGAAGGCATTCATCGACAGCACGGACAGTGCCAGGGCGCCAAGCAGCACAAGTTTCTTCATCTTGGGACTCCATCGGTAAAGGGCAAAAACGGCAGAGTGAGCGACAGCCCAATATGCGAATGGGTGAATCGGGAAATCGGTTGCTGCATCGGTGGGAAATTTCCCATTGAAACCGTCAGAGATTTCAACGTCAGCCACGATGAGCGAGTGATCGGCATTCTAACGACAGGCCCGAAGCCGATATTTCTTCAATGCGACAACTAATTACAGATGCACAGAGAAAGCGACTTTGGCACATTGACAGCCCTGCGATTTCATGCAAGAGCGAAAGACAGTGAACCGATCTATGCTGCAAATTGCGGGCCTATTATTCGCAAACCCTTCTAATCCGGCAAGCGCAGCGTTGTGTCTTATTTTTCACCGGGGGTTTCGAGGCTCTAAAACGGGGCGATGCGTTTCCCTTTGCCCCGCTCCGGGGCGGGCGGTTACACATTCGGTTACGTGGAAGGCGGCGGGTAACAGCGGGAAATGTCTTACGGCGCAGATCGATAATTATTGGTCGGGTGTTCTTGTGTTCCGACAATGGACTACACAGTTGCCTGACAGATTGCTATCGCTGGCAAGCCAGCTCCCACAGGGATATGCGGCGAAGCTGAAATTTCCGACACACCACAAACTCTGTGGGAGCTGGCTTGCCAGCGATTAGGCCAGAGCAGCCACCCCCAATATGCGCCGGAACCAAAATCTCCAACACACCACAAAACCTGTGGGAGCTGGCTTGCCAGCGATTAGGCCAGAGCAGCCACCCCCAATATGCGCTGAAACCAAAATTTCCAACACACCACAAAACCTGTGGGAGCTGGCTTGCCAGCGATTAGGCCAGAGCAGCCACCCCCAATATGCGCTGAAACCAAAATCTCCAACACACCACAAAACCTGTGGGAGCTGGCTTGCCAGCGATTAGGCCAGTCCTACCATCACAAAACCTGCAGACACAAAAAAGCCCTGTCCGGCCTACACCGAACAGGGCTTTTCAGCACATCAATCTACTACTTAAGCAACATTCATGGTCTTGTGCGTATCAATCAAATGCTGCACCACACCCGGATCTGCCAAGGTCGAGATATCCCCCAACCCGTCATATTCCGCCGTGGCAATCTTGCGCAGAATCCGGCGCATGATCTTGCCCGAACGCGTCTTCGGCAGCCCCGGCGCCCACTGAATCACATCCGGCGAAGCAATCGGCCCAATCTCCTTGCGCACCCAGTTCTTCAGTTCCAGACGCAGTTGCTCGGTCGGCTCTTCGCCATTCTTCAACGTGACATAGACATAGATGCCCTGCCCCTTGATGTCATGCGGCACACCGACCACCGCTGCTTCAGCGACTTTCGGATGCGCAACCATCGCGCTCTCGATCTCCGCCGTGCCCATACGGTGACCGGACACATTGAGCACGTCATCGACACGCCCGGTGATCCAGTAGTAACCGTCGGCATCACGACGCGCACCGTCACCGGTGAAGTACATGCCACGGAAGGTCTTGAAGTAGGTATCAACGAAACGATCGTGATCGCCGTACAGCGTGCGCGCCTGACCTGGCCACGAATCGAGAATCACCAGATTGCCTTCAGCCTCACCCTCGATAATGTTACCGAGGTTGTCGACCAGCGCCGGCACCACACCAAAGAACGGACGCGCTGCCGAACCCGGCTTCAGCGCGTGCGCACCCGGCAGCGGGCTCATCATGTTGCCGCCGGTTTCGGTCTGCCACCAGGTATCGACGATCGGGCAACGCGACTTGCCGACATTCTTGTAGTACCAGTCCCAAGCTTCCGGGTTGATCGGCTCACCGACCGAACCGAGCAGACGCAGGCTGCTGCCATCAGCGCCCTCAACCGCTGCCTGACCCGAGGCCATCATCGCGCGAATCGCGGTCGGTGCGGTGTAGAGGATGTTGACCTTGTGCTTGTCGACGATCTTCGCCACCCGGGTGATGTCCGGATAGTTCGGCACGCCTTCGAACAACAGCGTAGTCGCGCCATTGGCCAGCGGGCCGTAGACGATGTAGCTGTGGCCGGTGACCCAGCCGACGTCGGCGGTGCACCAGTAGACTTCGCCCGGACGGTAGTCGAACACGCGCTCATGGGTCATCGCCGCGTACAGCAGATAACCGCCAGTGGTGTGTTGCACGCCCTTCGGCTTGCCGGTCGAACCGGAGGTATAAAGGATGAACAGCGCTTCTTCGGCGCCCATCTCTTTCGGCGCGCAAACAGTGCCCGCCACTTTCATCAGGTCTTCGTACCAGATGTCGCGATGCTGGTTCCACTTGATGTCGCCACCGGTGCGCTTGCACACGATGACTTTCTGGATGCTGCTGGTTTCCGGGTTGGTCAGCGCGTCGTCGACGTTGGCTTTCAGGGAAATCTTCTTGCCGGCGCGGATGCCTTCGTCAGCGGTGATCACCACTTTCGATTTGCAGTCGATGATGCGACCGGCCAAGGCTTCCGGCGAGAAACCGCCGAACACCACCGAGTGAATCGCGCCGATCCGGGTGCAGGCCAGCATGGCGACCACGGCTTCGGGAATCATCGGCATATAAATGGTCACCACGTCGCCGCGGTGCACGTCCTGACCACGCAGGGCGTTGGCCAGTTTGCAGACTTGTTCGTGCAGTTCGCGGTAGGTGATGTTGCGGCTTTCGGAAGGATCGTCGCCTTCCCAGATGATCGCGACTTGATCGCCGCGCTCGGCCAGGTGACGGTCGAGGCAGTTGTAGGAAACGTTCAGGGTGCCATCGGCAAACCACTTGATGTCGACATGGTGATCGTCGAACGACGTCTGCTTCACCGTGGTGAAAGGCTTGATCCAGTCGAGACGCTTGGCTTGCTCGCGCCAGAAGCCGTCAGGGTTGACGACCGACTGCTGGTACATGGCTTTGTAGGTCGCCTCGTCAGTCAGCGTGTTAGCCAGAACCTCGGGACGAACGGGATACAGAGAAGCCGCACTCATCTTTCCTACCTCGGTGTAATAGTTGTTTTTGTATGACCCTGTTGTAACGGGGCGGGGGCCATAGAACCATTCGACGATGGTAGTAACAAGCCCCTACAAATCCTCCACCTACCCCGTTTGCAAGCCAGACACCAACCTCTAAAACACCCCCAAACCCTGTGGGAGCTGGCTTGCCAGCGATTCAGACAACTCGGTCCCGCAGACAAAACACCCGGTTACCAATCCAGCCTCTACCCCATCTCAAGGGATTGTTACCAAATCTGCCAAAGGTGTTTATCAAAACCCGCTCTGTTTACCCCCGCCCCATCTCCCTAAAATTCACCTCGCCGACAAGGCAAACGCGATTAACAACGTTACAGCCCCCACGAAGGCCGTTAATCCAGCTCTCAAGTAATAACCGCAAATGATTAAGCTCCACACGCAACCCTAAAAAGGTTGCGTGACCCCACTCGACCTCAAAAAGGTAAATCCGAATGAAAGCTTTATTGGTTCTGGCCCTCAGCAGTCTGTGCGCAACCGCCATGGCAGATGAGGTTCCGACTGATGTCGCGCAGCAACAACCGGTTATCGAGGAATACACTTACTCCACGCACTTGGACATCGCCAAAGTTGTTTCCATGAGCGAAGTTCCGAATGTCTGCGAAGTGGTTCCGGCCAAAATGGAATACGACGACTCCAAAGGTCAGCGTCACATCCTGCGTTACAGCATCATGGGCAACGGCTGCACCAATTGATGATTTGAGACTGCACCGAATTGGATCTCTCAGCGCTTCATTGAGGGTCGATTCCAGCCCGACTTCGGTCGGGCTCAGTTGTGTCTGGAGTCGTTGAAAAGGGTTGCAAAACACAAGATATAGTGAAAAACGCGGTTTTTTGCTCATTTCTTGAGCAACCAAAGCCCGACGAAAAAATTAATCAAAAAAAATTCTCACCGGCCAACATCCGCGAAAGCCCTGTAAACCCTCGCTCCGACTGAAATACCCCTCCTGATCGACCGCCCTGTGCTGATTCGCCTCCCCCACGCGCGTGTTTTTTTCCCTATAATGCCGCCCTAATCGGGTCAGCAATATTCCCTTACAGGGATCAAAGCCATTCTGAAGCCCCGCAGTCGCGTTAAACGTGATCTGCGCCCGTCAGAGGCTCTCGGAAACCCGTACAAAATTCTGTTTTATTGCCTGCCTTAGCTGCTGCAAAAAACGATTCCTTAAGATCCAACGCGGTCTGTACGACCGTGTGAAAAACCAACCAATCAGGTTTCACACGGGCGACAGGCCCTCACGCAGGAGACGACACGTCATGCTGAGCTGGGACGAATTCGACAAAGAAGACAGTGAAGTAGCAGCAGTGAAAGGCGCCAACGCCGGCCACGCTACTGAAGCCAACATGGACCGCCTCGACAACGCCGGCGGCGCCGCAGCGCTGGAAGCCCGCGCCGTTACCGCCGACGACTCGGCCGCTGTCGCTCGCGCCAAGGCTGCACTGAACTCCCTCGACGTCGCCGAAGGCCTCGCCGAACTCGAAGGCGCCTCCGCCCGTGTCGCCGTTGACGAAAAGCGCATGATCAACTGCCGCGCCGACCTCAACCAACTCGTGCCATTCAAGTACGACTGGGCCTGGCAGAAGTACCTGGACGGTTGCGCAAACCACTGGATGCCGCAAGAAGTCAACATGACCGCCGACATCGCCCTCTGGAAAAACCCGGAAGGCCTGACCGACGACGAGCGCCGCATCGTCATGCGCAACCTCGGCTTCTTCTCCACCGCCGACTCCCTGGTTGCCAACAACCTGGTACTGGCCGTGTACCGCCTGATCACCAACCCGGAATGCCGCCAGTACATCCTGCGCCAGGCTTTCGAAGAAGCGATCCACACCCACGCCTACCAGTACTGCATCGAATCGCTGGCCATGGATGAAGGCGAGATCTTCAACATGTACCACGAGATCCCATCGGTCGCTAAAAAAGCCGCCTGGGGCCTGAAATACACCCGTTCGATCTCCGATCCGAAGTTCGAAACCGGCACCCCGGACACCGACAAAGAGTTGCTGCGCAACCTGATCGCCTACTACTGCGTTCTGGAAGGCATCTTCTTCTACTGCGGCTTCACCCAAATCCTCTCCATGGGCCGCCGCAATAAAATGACCGGCGTCGCCGAGCAGTTCCAATACATCCTGCGCGACGAATCCATGCACCTGAACTTCGGCATCGACGTGATCAACCAGATCAAAATCGAAAACCCACATTTGTGGGATGCTGAGATGAAGGAAGAAGCGACCCAGATGATTCTGCAGGGTACGCAGCTGGAGATCGAATACGCGCGTGACACCATGCCACGCGGGGTGTTGGGTATGAACGCGGCGATGATGGAGGACTACCTGAAGTTCATCGCTAACCGTCGTTTGTCGCAGATCGGCCTTAAAGAGGAATATCCAGGGACGACTAACCCGTTCCCTTGGATGAGCGAGATTATGGACTTGAAGAAAGAGAAGAATTTCTTTGAGACGCGCGTGATCGAATACCAAACTGGTGGTGCGTTGAGCTGGGATTGATTTCTGAGTGCGCAGCCTGAAACATCGACGAGGCTGTCAGCCCTTCGTGTTTTTTGTGAATTTGAATTAGGTCAGAGCGAAGCCGCTGTCATTTCGATTAGCGGCTTCAGTTTGATGTATCTCGCGGATAGCTGCTAACCGCTCAGCATTCAGCATTCAGCATTCAGCGCAGAAATAGCTACAAGTAGCCTCTGCGTCTGCTTTCGAGAGATTGCGGAAAAGATCAGGGGATAAAAACAAGGAACCCACAGCAACCGTTGGCGCGGATGCTGTGAGTCTTGACCGTACTGGTGAACAAAGCCCACTTGTACGGGCCGTAATCGGGGGAACCCACAATCACGAAAGCATTTGGGAAATGCGGGGCGTGATTATGGACGACCTTTGAGCGGTGTCAACGGCTGATCGTCGGAGATTGGGTTTCGTACGAAATCTTATTTTCATAGTAAATCGGCAAGCTAGGCAATTTTGCCAAAGCTCAGACATTCACATTGATAGGATTCTTATCATGTCCAAGAAAAATCAGCATGTAGTACCACATGGAGACGACTGGGCCGTGAAAGGCGCGGGCAACTCGAAGGCTACAAAAGTTGTGAACACGCAAGCAGAGGCTATTCAGCTCGCGCGCGAAATCGCAAAGAACCAAGGCAGCGAAATGTTCATTCACGGACAGAATGGGCAAATTCGAGAGCGCAACACCTACGGCGATGACCCGTTCCCACCCAAGGGCTAATCGCATCGGCTCAAGGAAGAGCCGATTTTTTTGCTACAGAATAAGCAGCTCTCTCGAACTCACCCAACGCTCTCTGCCCACCCCATCATTAAGCTGACTGATGTAAAGCAATCACGCGCAATTTCTCATACAGCCCCTCCAAAGTATCGGGGTCATTCTTAAGACAGCACTCCCAAACTATCAGAACGTGCCAGCCGGCAGATTCAAGAGCCTCAATATTGGCTAAATCTCTCTTTACATTTTTCTGAAATTTTTCCTCCCAGAATTCATGGCGTGTTTTGGGAGTAGTTGCGTAGGCGCAACCCGGATGACGATGCCAGAAGCAACCATGGACGAAAATGCAGACTTTCAGGCGGGGAAGTACAAGATCTGGCTTCCCAGGAAGGTCTTTCCGATGGATCCGATACCGATAGCCTCGCGCATGCAGGAACCTTCTGACCAACATTTCCGGGGCAGTATTCTTTCCACGAATGCCGGACATCATTCTGGAGCGAGTTGCCGAGTCAACTATGTCCATGACAACTCCACCTAGAAACCTCGTTGCTAAGCAGGGCTCAGCTATTCAGCCTATGCGTCGAGGAGAGGCGTGGGACGAGCCCGCCTAGCCCCCCTCTCGAATGCATCATTGATCAGGTGTGTCAGCGTATATCTTTGGCTTCCACAATAAAGTCATTCAGCGTCATAAGCTGCCCACGCACTTCATCCGGGTATTTCGTATGCAGTGGTTTAGGAACCACTAGTTTGACATTCTCATCCTTCATCTCTGCAAACTGATGAGGAGAAACGCCCTCCTGAAGCGTAAAAAGGTGAATCTGCTCCACTCTATTGGCTTCATTTAAAACCTGACGCCAGCGGTCTTTGCAGGTTGTCTTTACAGCCAGCATGCGCAGATTCTGCTCAGGGTACGCTGGGTCATGATAGTCAGCACATGAAGGGAAGATAAAATCGGGCCGCTTGTTACCTTCAGTTCTGCATTGGGTACTAAACTGTTCAAGTCCGAACTGCCGAAATAGATGCTCGAGATGTATCTCCAAAGATCTTCCTGATCTCGATTTCCGTCGATTGCTGACCGAATTCGCCACCTGCATAAACTCGTCAACGGAAGCGAACCCCTGCTGAACCCGGTGCAGAATATGAAGCTCTTCAATCTGGCGAAACAGTTTGTACTCGTTGTCACGCCGCTCGATGATTAGCTCGTCGGGCGTTGTTTTGCCGAAACGAAAAACCGTGGGGAGATAGGCAATAATCTCTTCGCCACTTGGGAATCTATCTTCCCAAAGTGGAGGAATCACAACATGGCTAGGCTCTTTATCTGAACCAGCAGCGAAGCCGGCAAACAACCGGTCCCCTCTGTCAAAAAGCGAACTGCCGGGAATCACTTCGCCAATCTTGCTCTCGAGGAACTCCTCCTCTTCCAATCCTTTGCAGATCCAGATATCCAAAAACTCGGAATCTCGGCCCAAATGAGGCACATGAAAAGCAAAAATCGCTAACGCACCAGTATTCTCAGGATCTTGGGCAGGACTGTTTCTAAAATCTGTATTCCATCTCGTCAAACGATGTTCGTTGCGTGACCCAGGGCCTTCGAAATGACGGTTGTTGTAGTAGATGCCCCTCAGCGTTTGCTCGGGAAGACCATGTGACGTGATTTGTGCAGTCAGGCTGCAATCGGGATTCTGACAACAGGTGCTTGAAATGGACGGTAGCGCTGTCGCTACAACAGCCTTGGGTACATAAATACCTACGCCGTTACCCCCCGTAAGGCCTGTGTCGTTGGCTGAAAGCCGCTTTATGAATATCCACCATTCATCTTGATTCTTGTCTTCAATCCATTGGGAAAAGCTTGTCATGGGTAAGGCCGCTGAACAATTGAGGAGTCGAAAGGAAAGTATTTCAGACAGATTCGCAGAATTGCCTTTCTGAGAGAAGCCTCAAGCGGAGGGATAATGTGATGTCGCAAAGCCCTGCAGTTGGTGTGAGGTCTTTGCGAATCAATTCATCGAGAGCGAAGGCGGTTCGCCTGATTACTCTGGAAGAGCAAACTCGAGCTGCGGACGCTCCTTGTCAGCAGTCTTTTCCTTCGCCGCCAAAATGCGGTCCTTCATCAGCCGAGCCACAGCCTCAAAAACAGGAACCGCCACGGAGTTACCAAACTGGCGATACGCTTGGGTATCGGACACTGGAATCACAAACTTGCTTTCCCCAGGCTTGTCAAAACCCATCAGGCGCGAGCATTCATGCGGAGTCAATCGACGCGGACGATTGAGCTGATTCAACTCACTGTTGAAGTCCAGCGTTTCAACAAAGCCACGGTCAACCAGAATTTCCGACCCGTCTTTGTGATATCTGGCGGAGAGGGTGCGAGCAACGTCGTTAGGACGGGTCAAGCCAAAACCAAAGCCGTTACCCTTCTCACGATGCTTAGCGGCGTAGCGGTAGAGGTAATCCCAAAGCTTCGGAGTAAGGATGTATTTCTCGTCCACTTCCTTATCAAGCAGATCACCGAAACTAGGTCGCTGCTTCGGTATGAGTTTGCTGATTTCACTCAGTGTGAATCCTTGGTGAACATTGAGATCACGCCGGAAACCGACCAGAACGATTCGCTCACGATGTTGCGGCACAAAGTGTCTGGCATCGATGACCTTCGGATCTGATCCCTTTGGCGCATTTACATCTGCAACCTCGTAGCCCAGTTCATCCAACGCTTCGCAGATGATCCGGAACGTATTGCCCTTGTCATGGCTTTTCAGGTTTTTCACGTTTTCCAGCAAGAATGCGGCCGGGCGTTTCGCGGCGATAATCCGCGCCACGTCGAAAAACAGAGTGCCTTGGGTCTCGCACTCGAAACCGTGCTTACGACCCAAGGAGTTCTTCTTGGACACACCTGCAAGAGAAAACGGCTGGCAGGGGAAACCAGCCAACAGGACATCGTGATCAGGAATTTCGCGATCAATGTTCTTGTAGGCTTCCTCGTCACTGATTTCGGGCTTGTCTGAAAGCGTGACAGAGCGGATATCGAGATTGAAGCGATGACGAGCTGGATCGCAGTAG
Source organism: Pseudomonas sp. IT-P395 (assembly GCF_949767675.1). Lineage (NCBI taxonomy): Bacteria > Pseudomonadati > Pseudomonadota > Gammaproteobacteria > Pseudomonadales > Pseudomonadaceae > Pseudomonas > Pseudomonas sp. IT-P395. Next base: position 165,104 of record NZ_CATKPW010000005.1, on the reverse strand, counting down.
TGGTTCGCCTTGTACGTTTTAACGGCGTACTTGTTCCACTCGGATGTGAACAAGCACTCACCACCGATGGCTTCAAACCCTTTCCTGATACCGCCAATGCCGGCAAAAAGATCGATAAAGGTGAATGAAGGTTTATGGTTCAAGCGCTTGGGCAGCAGATCCTTCAGACGAGTAAATTCAATGTGAGAGAGCTTCGGCGAGGCCTTTCCCTTGATCCAGCGATTGATGGTTTCACGGCACCAATGACTCGGACTTACATCGTTGAGAATTTCGGCCAATTGCCCTTGGTCGTAGATCTCCAACAGCTTGTGCAGTAGCGCCAGGTCAGTTACGGGATGGGTATCAGGCTCGTACGAACCCGAGGTTGCTTCGCTCAAGGATTCAAAAGACGGTGTTTCAAAAAGATTCATGAGCCCGAAATTCCTCTGGGTCAAAGCTGTGACGAATGGTCACCATTCTAGCCCGCAAAACTTCAAAGTAAATGAAATTTCCTGGATTCCGTGAGATGGGTAGTGGCGACACGGATATGGGTGCTGGGGGATTCAATGGCGATCAAATACTGGATGTATACACAGCATAATTTACTCTGCGTCTTTGTCCAGGTTTCCTTTCGCCTCGGGAACGGTAGGAAAAGTCGCTGGTTGACGACCACCCCTGATGCCCCTACCCTCAGCTCCGAGCCTAAGAAACTCTACAAACCAGAGCGGTTCTCCGCACCCGACAGTCATGCGGCTTTTTTTCGTCTGCGGTTTCTCTACGCCTGCGAAAAATCCCGTTATGTCGGGAGTGGGCGAATACAAGACCCGAAAGGGGAATATGTCCGGCCCGTCTCTGGTGGGTTTCTTAGCTCCCGACACCCTAACGAATGCCCTAAGAAAGCAGCCAGAGGTAAATGGAAATGCCTGAATATCAAACCTTCATGATGAAGGTGAATCGCTGTACCCGTACAACGCCCTCGTCGCTTCCGACCCCGGAGGCTCGCCATGTCTGAGCCACTTTTACCGACTCGATTTACTCGCAACAAAACGCACCTGCATGCCGTTCTGGTTGAGAACCAGGTGTGGTTCTGCGTCCATGATCTAGGGCGGTTGATGGGTAAACATCTTGATGAGCGCCAGCTGCGCAAACTCGATGCTGATCAGCGTCAGTTGATGTGCGTGGAGCTTTTCGGCGAAACGGAAGAACAGTGGATGGTAAGTGAGTCCGGCGTGTATGCCTTACTGATTTATCACTACTGCCCTGAGTACCGACAGCTTCGTGAGTGGGTGACGCTTCAGGTTGTGCCAACGCTGCGTGATGCTCGTCCGACACGTTCTGTCGAGCGGCCGACGCTGAGTGTTTTGAGTTGGCCACAGATGTCGCTGAGTACGTTGCACTGGCAGGATGAGCCGTGGATTCGGTTGCGGGATATGCCTTGTTTGTTGGCGAATGATCCGTTTAATCGTCATGAGTCCTGGTGGCGTAAGGCTTCGCGATTGTTGGGTGGAAGCTGATGTTTTCAGAATCCGCTGTTTGAATTTTCAAGCAGCGGATTTTTTGTGGCCAAAAGTCCTTGGGGCAGCTCCGCTGCCCATCGGGGATAAATCCCCTCACCACAATTGAAACGTGTTGCTGCCGGGCGGGTGTCTGGATTCGACATTGTGTCGATGCCGAGAATCGCCAGCAGGCTGGCTCTCACAAATCCCGCATCATATTGAAAACAATCAGTGCAACCCGCGCCGCCTCCCGCTATTAATACCCATCCCCCACTCAAGGATCCGAGCCCCACCATGAAATTCGATCTCGCCTACTGCCTCAGCCTCGACGACAAGTTGTCGATCTATGATGTTCGCGATCTCAATTTCGATGAGACGGTGGCGTTTGACTCGGCGAAGGAACACTTCCAGTGCCCCAACGATGCCTGTCGTTCGGCGTTCGAGGCGTCCAACGAGCTGGGCACGTTCAACGCCAAGAACGTGAATTACGTGCGCACGCCGCATTTCAAGAATCTGCCCACGACGCAGCATGTGGCGAGTTGTCCGTATGTGAGTTTGAAGGCTTCAGCGTCTGGCATTGAGACGGCGGATGGTGAGGTGGATGACGGTCGTGAGGAACACTTCCCATCCGAGTTGTTGCTGACGCGGCGTGAGTATGTGCGCAAGCCTGTCGCGCCAGCGGGGGCGGCGGATGTATTGCGCGATGATCCGGTGCGGGCGGCGGCGGACAGTGGTAAAGAGTCGGCGCCGGACAAGACCAGTGTGTTTGCGCATCCGGTGGAGTGTTTTGTGTCGAACTTCGCGGACAAGGAGTTGCTCAAGCGGATGCCGTTGAAGGTCGGCGAGCATTCGGCGCCGTACAGTTCGTTCTTCAAGAAGATTGAGTATCTGACGGACAACAAGGGGCTGATTTACTGGGGGCGGATCAAGAAGATCGAGGACTTCCACAGTGCCAGTTTTCGTATCGATTTCGAGGACAAGGTCTGGTTCAAGAAGCCCGAAGACAGCAAGAAGAAGCCTTATCCGGTCAGTGTTTATCTGAACAAGAAGCTGATCGACAACTACCGCAAGCGCAAGGCGTTTCTGGAGGAGATCAAGCACGCGGTGGATAGCGACAAGGCGTTGTTCTGTTTCTTCTATGGGGTGACGCCGGAGTTGAAGCAGGTGCCCGGCAAGAAGAACCCCGAAAAGCCTTTCGAGGTCTTCAATGCCAATATCGAGAACCTGGATCACTTCATTATTCGTGAAGCGCCGGGTCTGGAGTGACGATTAGCCTTGGGGCAGCTGCAGGTTAACGGCGCCGGGGTGTTGTTTGACGAGGGAGTACGGCAGGATCGACCAGTCGGGTCTATCGCAGGAGCGTTGCACGCGAGCGAAGTAGGCGCCGAGGTACAAGCCCTTCTCGGTGAAGTACCAAGGTGAAGTGCCCCAGATGCTCTCATCCTGGAAGTTGCAGTCGTCATCTCCCGTCGGTTTCTTCATTTCTGTGGGGTACAGGGCGGTGAATTGCTTGATCACCCAAGGTACCAACTCTTTGCTTACGTACTGATAGCGCGCGTTACTTTCGGCCTCGCTCAGCGGTTTGTCGCCTAGGCTGTCGCGCTCGGCATGCAAAATCGGCGTGCCCTTACCTACCCAAAAGACATCTTCGAGTGACAATGGGTGACCGGTTTTTACATCAATGTTGAGGGGTGAATCGCCGAAGTCGGGATGCGCGCCGCCGCAGTAATAGCTGGTCGAGATGTTCAGGCTGACCACGGCAGGCGAGATCATTTTCGGTTCTGCCTGCTGCATGAACTCCACGTTCTCCCCGCCCTGTAATTGGCAGCCGTGATAGCTGATGACTTCATTCCAGAGGCGCCCGAGCAACTGCTGGTTAACCCGTTGCTGATCATCTTTCGACAATCCGGACTCCACGCTGAACAGCGAAATCTTTGTCTCAGGTTCCGTCCACCACTGCAGGTCATAGCCCATGAAGTTTTCTTTCTTCGCCGGTTTGAGCTTGAGTCCCTGCAGGCGCAAATACTCGTAAGGCTCGCCGTATGGCAGTGCGGCAATGAACGGCAGAGTTGCTGAGGTGGGCGCGGGAAGTCTGGCCTCGGTGAGTTTCACCGGCAGCTTTTTGCCCTGCGGACTTTGCCATTCACCCTGCCAGCCGCTGCGGGTTTCTTCCAGCTTCAAGGTCGGCAGCGGCTTGTCGTCACCGTAGCGGTTATTGCCTTCGACGAGGCTCAGCGTGCTGTCCTGCAGCGAACCGCTGAGTGCCAGGTCGCGGTGATATTTCTCGTAGAAATAGCGGCCGGTGACTTCGTCCTGCTGTGTGGTGTTGAGTTCAACAACAATCGCCGTCTTGCCCAATGTGCCGGTAAATACGCGCCGGCCATCTTCAGCATGGGCAGTGGAAATCAGTGTGAACAGCGCCGCGGCATATGGCGCCAGGCGCATCAGTCCCTTGAGCATGAATCAATCCTTGAAGGAGTCGGTGGTCGCGTCGGCACACAGGCGCCGGCGCTGAAAAATACGCTGCGGATTATGGCGGGGACGGTTTAACTATTCGAGTTTTCTTGCTCGTACTTTTTAAGCCAGGCTTCGTGCTCAAGGGCCGCAATTTCCCGAGCCATCTGTTGGCGACGTTCCTTGGCAGCATGAAGCTGGACGTCATCGAGAAAGCAGTAGTGACGCAGCCAGTGAAGCGCCATTTCCTCATCCGGAAAGTAGTAAGACTTGGCGCCCTTGCTGTTCCTGGGGGTGTCATTCATTTGCTCGTCAAAAACCATCGCAGTGATTTCATCCGGCGGCAAAGATCCCGTATGGGCGACCTTGTCCTGAAACATCCATGCAATCTCATCAATGTGTTTTTGCGCGCTGCGATGACTACGTCGATAGAACCGTTGATGCTCACAAGTCTGTTTCAGCCGCGCCAACATCAACTCAGGGTTAAGCCACTGCCCGAGGTCATGATGATGTGCGTTGATCACTATCCCCTTGACCCAACGATCCACGAATCGATCAACAAAGTCTTCTGTGTCAGCCTTTTTCGCATCAGCGAAAATCAGGCAATAGCGGGTTTGAACGTGAATGACCAGCAACACATGCTTGCGTTGTACCGTTATCGCGTGCACCAGCCACTGCTCGTCAGCGCCGTTCGACTCATCATCTTCAATGATTGGGGACGGCGGTTTAGCATCCACCGGCGTGATCTTTTTGCCCTTGTGGACACGGCTGAAGAATTTGCTGGCGGCTTCGGTGCAATTGAAGATCAACATCCGGGTTCTCTCGTAGTTGCTGGAGGACGGCGCTCAATTACCGATTTTGATTTCTTCCGCTGTAGCCTGGCAATGGTTCATTTAAGCGAAATGCACAGCAGCACAATAATCAGCAACCCGATATAGACCCAGGCATGCACCCGATCCGGGATCCGCCCAATCCATGGCGCGGCCAATCGAATCCCGATGAGCGAGCCAACCGTCAACAGCGCAAACGCCAGCAAATCCACATACCCGACAAACCACGCCCCCAACTCAGCCTGACTGAACCCGGCTAACGCCATGTACGTCAGCGTCCCGGCCAACGCCACCGGCACGCTCAACGGATTGGCCATGGACGTCGCTTGCGACATGCTCAGTCCACAGCGGCGCAACAACGGCACGGTCATGACGCTGCCTCCTACACCGAGAAACGTCGCGATGGCGCCGATGCCTACACCACCTGCGGAAGTTTCCGTAGCGCCAAGTCGGCGTGGGATGACGTCTGCGTTCTGAGTGAGAAAGCCGCGTCGCAGCAGGCAATCGACAATGGTCACGCCGAGGTAGCCGATGAACGCGTAGCGAATCACTTCGCCGCTGACCCAAACCGCCGCTATTGCGCCAACGACCGCACCCACTCCGATAAACCCACCCAACGGCCACAGGTAATGACGGATCAGGTTGCCGGCGCGGCGATGTTTGTCGGTGGCGATCAGGGCGTTGACGATCATCACGCAGGTCGAGGTGGCGACAGCGATGTGCATTGCCGATTGGCCGATCGGGTCATCGGCGCCGTGGCTGGCGGTGAGCAGACGATACAGCAGCGGCACCACGACGAAGCCGCCGCCGAAGCCGAACAGCACGGCGGTAATGCCGGTCAGGCAGCCGAAGAGGGTCAGCAATAAATAGAACATGTCGAGGCGTCCGTGTAGGGAGAGCGCTCGACGATAGAGCGGCAGCGCTTGGCCTGCTTCAGCAAGTCAGCCAATAATGTTTGCGTTTACGCCAACCACCGGGAAACGCCTGTTGCGCAATGTTTCGATCAATCTGCTGGATGAAACGCCGCGCGCGGTGGTGGCGATCGGTACGGATTATTCCCACGGTCACTTGCTGCCTTTTCATACGCATCGACGGGCGCAGTTGCTGTACGGCGCGACTGGTGTGATGCAGGTAAGCACCCATGACGGCAACTGGGTGGTGCCGCCGCAGCGGGCGGTGTGGATTCCACCGGGGGTGGCGCATGAGGTGTTGATGCTTGGGGTCAGCACTCGCAGCTTGTACATCGAACCCGGTGCGGTGGATTTGGGGGAGCGCTGCCAGGTGATCAGTGTGTCGCCGTTGATGCGGCATTTGTTGATGGAGGCGGTGGAAGTGCCGCTGACCTATGACTTGGGTGGCCGCGACGGTGTGTTGATTGATCTGTTGCTGCATGAATTGACGCGCAGTGCGCCGCTACCGTTGCACATTCCGCTGCCGACTGACGGAAAGCTCCTCTCTCTGTGTCAGAACTTTCTGCATCAGCCGTACGCCCACCAATCGCCACAGCATTGGGCTGACCAATTACACATAAGCTTGCGTACCTTCAACAGACTGTTTCGCCAACAAACCGGGCTGAGCTTCAGACAATGGCGGCAGCAGGCTTGCGTGGTCCTGGCGCTGGCGCGCTTGGCCTCGGGTGAAGCGGTGACACGCATCGCCCTGGACTTCGGTTATGAAAGCCCGGCGGCGTTCTCGACGATGTTCCGGCGGATCCTCGGGCAGGCACCGTCCGTCTGGTTGGAGGCGGCGAATTAGCGCAAATCAAAAAATGCGTTTGATCCCGGCCGAAAACAACTGTACAAAAACACAGTACATTTTCAATCAGCACTCTTGAGCCCGGAGCACACCATGGCCTCTCTTGCGATGAACCACATCCTCGAACGCATTGCCCTTTTCCAGTTCACCCCGACGCACTGCGTCCAGGCCCGAGCGATGCTGGGCTGGAGCGTGGACCAGCTATCGCGGGAGGCAGAGGTTTCGGTTGAAGACATTCAACGCTTTGAAGCGCAGCAGGATGTCGCGGATGCGGCGCGACTGGCGTTGGCTTACCGGTTCGAGGCGCAGGGGCTGGTGTTCTTTCCCGGGTTTACGCCGGGGCGTAGTGCGAGTTTTCAGGGTGCGCCATTGGAATCGGCGGGGCGTGGGGATTTTGCGATGGCTGAGTAAGACAATCGCCCCCGAAGGGGCGAACTGGGCGAGCTATCAAGCGCTTTGCACCACCGCCTCACTCTCCCCTTCAACCGTCAACCACCACGCCTCCCCGCGTTGCGGTTGAGCGATGTTAAACGCCTCGCCCATCTGCGGCGTGGTAATGGAAATACTGCGTTCCCACGCCAGTGCCAGAATCCGGTCGAACGGTTCGTGCCAGGCGTGCATCGCCAGGTCGAAGGTGCCGTTGTGGATCGGGAAGAGCCATCGGCCCTTGAGGTCGATGTGCGCTTGCAGGGTTTCTTCGGGCTGCATGTGCACATGCGGCCATTCGACGTTGTAGGCGCCGGTTTCCATCAGGGTCAGGTCGAACGGGCCGTACTGTTCGCCGATGCGTTTGAAGCCGTCGAAGTAGCCGCTGTCGCCGCTGAAGAAGATCCGGGTGTCGCCGTCGATCATCACCCAGGACGCCCACAGGGAGCTGTTGCCATCGAACAGGCCACGGCCGGAAAAGTGCTGAGACGGTGTGGCGACGAAACGGATGCCGGCAATCTCGGCGCCCTGCCACCAATCGTACTGGCGGACTTTGCTGGCATCGATGCCCCATTTGATCAGGGTGTCGCCGACGCCGAGCGGGGTCAGGAACAGGTTGGTCTTGGCGGCCAGTCTAAGCACGGCCTGGTAATCGAGGTGGTCGTAATGGTTGTGCGACAGAATCACCGCTTCGATCGGCGGCAACTGGTCGATGCTGATCGGTGGCTGATGGAAGCGTTTCGGCCCGGCCCACTGCACCGGCGATGCGCGCTCGGCGAAGACCGGGTCGGTGATGAAGAATTTGTCGCGCAGCTTCAGCAAAAGGGTCGAGTGACCGAGGCGATAGACGCTGTGATTGGGCGCTGCCAGCAGTTCTTCCCGGGTCAACGCTTGCACCGGGATCGGCGCTGCGGGCCGGGTGTTGCGCGGTTTGTGGAAAATCATGTTCCACATGATCCGCAGCATTTTGCGCACACCTTCGCGTTGCACGGGTGCGTGATTGCGAAACAGCCCCTGATGCTGCCGCGAGGCTTCAGGCGTGGATGTGTGATCCGGGATCGAAACTGGATTGGCCATGACTGAATGACTCCAGAAAAACCGCGCAATTCGCGGTTTTCCTCGGTGGGACGATAAATGGCCAAAGCTGCACGCATAGGCCGAACTGTCTGGTTTTTAGATTGCGAGGATTAACGCAACATTACACTGCTCGGTGTAGTTTCTAGGTTGCATCAAAGCGGATGACAAGTAAACTGCCAAGTGTAATTTCATCTTTTCTCTGCCGAAGCGTACTTATGACAGCTCCACAGCGCCTCACCGACCGTAAACGCGAAGCCATTATTCAGGCGGCAATTGCCGAATTCCGCGCGAACGGTTTCGAGATCACCAGCATGGACAAGATTGCTGCCACCGCCGGTGTGTCGAAGCGTACGGTGTACAACCATTTCCCCAGCAAAGAAGAGTTGTTCGCCGAAATTCTCAACCAGTTGTGGGCACGAATCAGCGCCGAGCAATCGGTGACCTACAACCGCGATCAGCCGTTGCGCGAGCAATTACGGCAGATGCTCCAGGCCAAAGTGCAGTTGATGGCTGACGAGAATTTCCTGACCCTGGCCCGGGTGGCGATTGCCGCCACCATTCACTCGCCGGAGCGCGCGCAGAACATGATCGAGCGCATGGGCGAGCGCGAGGAAGGCCTGACCGTATGGATTCGCGCCGCGCAGGCCGACGGCCGATTGAAACCGGTCGACCCGGAGTTTGCCGCCCATCAAGTACAAGGCTTGCTCAAGACCTTCGGCTTCTGGCCGCAGATGTCGATGGGCCGTGCCGCCCTCGATGTCGATATGCAGAACACCGTCGCCGAATCGGCGCTGGAGATGTTTCTGGCCTGCTATCAGCTCTAAAACGCCCTTCTCCTGCGCGAGTCACCGATTAAATGGCTCGGAAGGACACTGATTATTCCCGTTGGAATAAATGACAATGTCCGACAATCGACCGACGAACGGTTAGCCTGAGAAAATACTGCAAAGTATTTCAGGATGAATTTCGCGCAGGGCATCATGGAAAACCAACGCGGCAAAGGCTTGTCATTCGCCCGGCGCATTTACCTGCCCAGGGCCATTGGTCTGGGCGTGGGATTCTTCAGCGTCGCTGCGGCGCTGTATCCGCTGAACATACCCGGCTGGCTGTGGGCGCTGTTGTTATTCAACGGTTTCGCCTGGCCGCACTTCGCTTACCAGATCTCCACGCGCTCGGCGTTCCCGTATCAGGCTGAACGGCGCAATTTGTTATACGACTCGATGTTCGGCGGTTTCTGGGCGGCGTGCTTTCAGTTCAACCCGCTAACCACCGTGACCATCCTGTCGATGATGACCATGAACAATGTTGCCGCCGGCGGCCAACGTCTGTTCGTGTTCGGCGCCCTCGCGCAACTCGCCGGTGTTCTGCTGGGCTGGGCGATTTTCGGCGTCAAATTCAGTCTGACGATGACGCAGCCTCAGGTCTGGGCCTGCCTGCCGATGCTCACCCTGTATCCGTTGGCGCTGGGCATGGTCTGTTATCGCCTGGCGATCAAACTCTCCCAACACAAACGCGCACTGAGCGCCCTAAGCCGTACTGACAGCCTCACCGGCCTGCTCAACCACGGGGCCTGGAAAGACCTGCTGCACCTGAAATTCAAACAGTGCCGCCAACACAGCTCCCAAGCCACGCTGGCATTGATCGACATCGACCATTTCAAGGAGATCAATGACAGCTTCGGGCACATCGTCGGCGATGAGGTGCTGCGGCAATTGAGTAAAGAGCTCAAGCGCCTGCTGGATCAGTACGAATTGGCCGGGCGCTACGGCGGTGACGAGTTCTGCGTAATCCTGCCGACCCTGCCACTGCACAAGGCCGAGGCGCTGATGGAGCAATTGCGCGAGGCATTGCAGCAGTATCGTCATCCGCACGTGCCAGAGTTGCGAGTGGGCCTGAGTATCGGTTTGGCGCGCTATCAATCCTTGTACAAGGATCCACTGGACTGGCTGGACGATGCCGACAAAGCGCTCTACACCGCTAAACACACGGGTCGCAACACCATTAGCGTGGCCTTGAGCCGTGCCGCGACAGACAACGCCAGCGCCTAAAAAGTTATACAAACTTACAAATAATTACTTCCTTGTACAACTTTATGAAGTTTTGTATAAGTAGCCATCTGCCAGCTATGGAATGCTGGCATTGAGCAGTCATCGCCGAATGCCGTCCGCGCATTCGGTCTGCCGGCGCGGAAATAGGGACTGAATCCTCAATCTTCCCCACTTCCAGAGTACTGCGAACATGTTCTTCAATCGCCACAAAGCCGTCGTCGACGATCTTCAGCGCACCCTCACCGAACAAGCCGGCCTGCTCGATGCGATCAATCGCTCGATGGCGGTGATCGAGTTCGACCTCGATGGCGTGGTGTTGCGTGCCAATGACAACTTTCTCCAGACCATGGGTTACACCGCCGAACAAGCGATCGGCCAACCGCACCGGCGCTTTTGCACAGCAGAATTCGGGCGTAGCGCTCAATACACTGATTTGTGGTCACGCCTGAAAAACGGCCAGTTTCAGTCCGGTACATTTGAACGCGTCAACAGCAAAGGTCAGCCTATCTGGCTTGAAGCCAGCTACAACCCGATCAAGGATGCCTCGGGTCGCGTGGTGAAAGTGGTCAAGTACGCCATGGACGTGACCGCCAAGGTGCAGCAGGAAAGTGAGGCCAACGCCAAGTTGCAGGCGATTGACCGAGCAATGGCGGTCATCGAATTCAACCTCGACGGCAGCATTCTTACGGCCAATCAGAATTTTCTGACGCGCATGGGTTACACCCTCGCCGAGCTGAAAGGCAAACATCACCGTTTGTTCTGCACGCCGGAACTGGTCAACAGCAGCGCCTATGAGGATTTCTGGCGGCGCTTGAATCAGGGCGAGCTTTTCCAGGGGCAGTTCGAACGCGTGGATAAACGCGGGCAAATCGTCTGGCTCGAAGCCAATTACAACCCGGTTTATGACGCTGCCGGGCGCTTGTGCAAAGTGGTGAAATTCGCCTCCGACGTCACCGCCCGGGTCGAGCGACACGAGCAGGACGCGCGCAGTGCCAGCGCGGCGTATCACATCTCGGTGGCGACGCGAAAAGTCGCCGAGCAAGGTACGCAGGTGATCCAGCAAGCGGCCAGTGAAATGCGTGAAATCGCCGAGGACATTGCCCAATCTTCAACGTTGATTGCGCAACTGGGCGAGCGCTCTGAGCAGATCACCGCCATCGTCAACACGATCCGCGCGATTGCCGACCAGACCAATCTGCTGGCGCTCAATGCCGCCATTGAGGCCGCGCGCGCCGGTGAGCAGGGTCGCGGATTTGCCGTAGTTGCCGATGAAGTACGCCAACTGGCGGCACGTACCAGTGGCTCGACGGCGGAGATATCCACCATGATCGGTTTGATCCAGAGCGAAACTCGCCAGGCCATCAAGAGCATGGAAGGCACCCGGGGTCGCGCGGCTGAAGGGGTCGAGTTGGCGAATCAGGCGGGCACGGTCATCTTGCAGATTCGTGATGGCGCCAGTGAGGCGGTGGATGCGGTGAGCATGTTTGCCAATGAGCGGGTGCCGGGTTAAAGGGTTAAAGCTTGTGCAAGGCAGGTAGACCGCGTCGCGGGCTTAGCGAGCAAGCTCGCTCCCACAGGGAAAATGCATTCCAATGTGGGAGCGAGCCTGCTCGCGAAGAGGTCATGAGCCGCAATGCAGGACTATAGTGAGCTTCAGTCTCAAGTCCTGCCGAGTGCATCATGACCACTGAAAAACCCGCCACACCTGTTACAGCTCCCGTCGATCACCTGCGCTTCCACCGCCCCCACGCCCACCTCAACACGACTTTCGGCAACGACACCTTCGCCTTGCGCGCCGAGGCGTTTGCGCGGTTCTTCGGCACGCCAATGTTCCTCGGCGCGCAAACCCTGATTGTGCTGTTGTGGGTCTGCCTGAACGTGTTTGGCGTGACCACTTTCGACGTTTACCCGTTCATCCTGTTGAACCTCGCCTTCAGTCTGCAATCGGCCTACGCCGCGCCGCTGATTCTGCTCGCACAAACACGCCAGGCTGCGCGCGACAAGGCGCAAGCCGATGCCGACGCACTACATCGTGAAGACCTGGCACAGGCCAATACCGAGCGCCAGGCCCAAGCGGCGAAAAACACCGCGCAGTTGCTTGAGCTGCTGGAGCAGAACACCCGCCTGACCGAGATGACCAAAAACCTCACCGAACGCATCGCCAGCCTGACCAGCGAGCTGCACGATCACATGCGCCAGAATCCGCAGCGCTGATCACGGCAACCGCAACGCCCGCCCGAGCTCATCGAACAACGTCACCACCGAGCGCAACGCCCGGCAATCCGGGCGAGTCAGCAGCCATAACGCGGTGTCGTAACCGTGCAACGGCTCGCTCAATGGTTGCAAACCGTCGGTGATCAGAAAGTCCGGTAACGCCGCCACGCCGAGGCCAGCACGAACCAACTCCGTCACCGACAACATACTGTTGCAGCGATACCCCGGAGTGACGCCGGGCAAGTGCTGGCGACGCCAGGCGATGGTCGGATGATCGGGCAAAAAGTCATCCGGGGCGATCCAGTTCAGCGCGGCCAGATCCGTCGCATCGACGTTTTGCAGATAGCGCGCACTGGCGCAGACCCGGTAGGAAATCTTCGCCAGTTGCCGTCCGACCAGATGCTCCGGAGGTGTACGCGTCAGGCGCAGGGCGATGTCGGCATCGCGGCGGCTGAGGTTGGCGAAATCGTTGGAGGTGCTCAGTTCTATGGTCAGCGCTGGGTAATTGGGCATGAACTGCGCCAGCGCCGGCAGCAGCAAACCCTGCAATACCGAATCGGTGCAGGTCAGGCGCACCGTACCGCTGACCACTTCCCCGCCCTGCTCCACGCCGATACGTGCGGCTTCCAGTGCCTGTTCGGCGCGTTCGGCTTGCTCGGCCAGCGTCTGCGCGAGAGTTGTCGGTAAATAGCCGGAGCGGCTTTTTTCGAACAACTGCTGACCCAGTGCGGCTTCGAGACGACGCACGGCGCGGAATACCGTCGACACGTCGACTTTCAACAACTGCGCGGCCCGGGCCAGAGAGCCGCCGCGCACCAAGGCGAGGATCAGGGCCAGATCGGGATAGTCGAGTTGATAGTGCGTCGCTGCATTAATCACTTGGCTAAACGCCCATATTGAGTGCGTGAACGCCAATCTATAGTGAGTGCCATCAATCAACAAGCGCAGGGAACCCCCATGGAAAACAGCGCCATCCGTATCGCCCTGATTGGCGATCACGACCCGCAAGTCACCGCCCACCAAGCCATTCCCGTCGCCCTCGGTCTGGCCGCCGAACACCTCAACAGGAACGTGCAATTCGAATGGCTGCCCACCGACAGGATCCAAGCCGATACGCCGCTCGAGCGGTTCGACGGTTTCTGGTGCGTCCCCGCCAGCCCTTACAAAAGTGAAGCCGGCGCACTGCGAGCGATCCGTTTTGCCCGCGAACAACAGCGCCCTTTCCTCGGTACCTGTGGCGGTTTTCAGCATGCGGTGCTGGAGTTTTCCCGCAACGTGTTGGGTTGGGTCGATGCGGAACACGGTGAAACATCGCCCGACGCTGATCGCGCGGTACTCACGCCGTTGACCTGTTCGCTGGTCGAAGCGGTGGACAGCATTCACCTGGTGCCCGGTTCGTTGATCGCCAGTGCGTACGAAACGTCGCAAATTCGTGAGGGCTATCGCTGCCGCTTCGGTGTGAATCCGCTGTTCGAACGGCAACTGTTGAACGATCGGCTACAAGCTGTGGGTCATGATTCGTCAGGGGATTTACGCGCGATAGAACTCAAGGATCACCGGTTCTTTGTCGCGACGTTGTTTCAACCGGAACGTGCGGCGCTCAAAGGGCTGATGCCGCCGCTGGTGCACGCGTTTGTTGAAGCTTGCGCGGAGGCACGTTGATGACGGCCTGCTTTGCGGTGATTTTTACGTCGACTCGCACCGAGGGTGACAACGGCTATGCCGAGGCGGCTGAGCGCATGGATTTGTTGGTGCGCGAACAGCCGGGGTTTCTCGGGGTGGAGTCGGTTCGAGGGGCGGATGGCTTCGGGATTACGGTGTCGTATTGGCAGAGCGAAGCGGCGATTCTGGCGTGGCGGCAGAACCCTGAGCATCGGCTGATACAGGAGCGTGGGCGTCTGCAGTGGTATTCGGCGTTTCATACGCAGGTGTGCAAAGTCGAACGCGAGTATCGGTTCAGCCTGTGATGTTGGTGGTGAACTCTCCGGCCTCATCGCTGGCAAGCCAGCTCCCACAGGTTATGCGCTGTTCTGAAGATCACACCGTATTTGTGGGAGCTGGCTTGCCAGCGATGGGGCCGGTACAGCCACTAAAAAATATCAGCCGCGCACCAGACTGCGCACCGCGACAATCTCCGGCACTTCAACTTTGCTCATATAAACGCGCAACGGCTCGGTGATGTTGATCCGCTCATCGATATGCTGATCCAGCAACAACTGAATCAACTCGCGTTTAAGCGTCATGGTCTGCGCTGTCGCCGGCGCCGGCGCCCAGACGAATTCGTTCACAGGAATAATGCCGTCATCGGCCACGTCCATGCCGAACGAATCTTCGCTGAATCTGACGATGTACTGACCGGTTTTGCGGTTGAGTCCGACAAAGCCCTTGAGATCGTCGGCGGCCTGGCAGATGAGTTGGGAGGTGATGCGCATGGTAAACCTCACGAAAGTTGATCGATGGTTTACACGCAGGGCAACTGAGCGGCGCGCCCTCTGCCGGGACGTCTGCCGAGGGCAAGCGTACTGCAAACCGCGCCACAAAAGTGCAGGAAAAATCGCTTTTAATACGTTTATGTCGGTCCTGCGATAGCACCCGAGCGCTTCAGTTGTTAAAAGGTACGTCTTTGAAATTGCCCTGCGAAAGGAACTCGAACATGCTCGCCACTTTCACCAAAAGCGCCCTGGTCCTGAGCCTGCTGCTCGGCCTCGGTCAGGCGCACGCCGCCAGCCAGACTGATCCGAAAGCGATCGCTGCCACCAACGGCATCCCGCACCCGGCGGTGATCGCCCACCGTGGCGCGTCTTTCGATGCACCGGAATCCACTGCGGCGTCCTACAAACTGGCCCGCGATCTTGGCGCCGATTACCTGGAAATGGACCTGCAGCGCAGCAAGGACGGCGTGCTGTTCGCCCTGCACGACGACAACCTGCAACGCACCACTGACGTTGCGACCAAATTCCCGGATCGCAAGGACGCCTCGGCCACCGCGTTCACCATGGCCGAACTGAAAACACTCGACGCCGGCAGCTGGTTCAACACCAAGTACCCGGATCGCGCGCGCCCGACTTACGCCGGGCTGAAAATTCTGACCCTTGATGAAATCATCGACATCGCCCAAGCCAATCCGCAACACAAGCCGGGCCTGTACATCGAGACCAAAGAGCCGCAACTGTTTCCCGGGATCGAGAAAGACCTGAAAGAGAAACTGCAGGATCGCGGCTGGCTGAGCCCGGCCGGTTCGAAACTGGCGAAGAGCGCACTGGGCGTTGGTCAGGGCAAAGGCAAAGTGATTCTGCAAACATTCGAGAAAAACAGCCTCGAACTGCTGGAAAAAGAAATGCCGCAAGTGCCGAAAATCCTCCTGTTGTGGGTGGGCGAAGGCAGCATCGAGCCAAAATCGAAAGTGACGTTTGCCGAATCCGGCGAGAAAGACAAAAACGTTTTCTACGGCAAACAAGAGCCGAAGTCCGAAGCCGAATTCAAACAATGGGTGGATTACGCCAAGGCCCAAGGCGCAATCGGTACCGGCCCGTCGGCGAAGCTGACCAAGGGTGGCGATCAGAGCTATTCGGATCTGGTGCAACCGTGGATGAATAAATACACCCACGACCAGGGCATGCTAGTGCACGTCTACACCGTCGACGAGCCGGTGGACTTCGAGAAAGTCATGGCGGCCGGTGTCGACGGCATCTTCACCAACCGTGCCAGCGAACTGTTGAAGTTCTATAAACGCCCGGCGGCCGGCAGCGTTGATCAGGTACTGAAGAACAACGGCTTCTGATCTTAAATCAAGGCGCTTTCATCGCGGGCAAGCCACGCTCCCACAGGTTCTGTGCAGGTGCATGGCTTGCCCGTTTTGTTTGGCTTTGGGATTTTAAGGGTGAGTTAAGTTGCACTGGTTAATCTGAGGCCACTTAAACGAATCACCCCAAGGAACGAACCGATGAAAACTTTGACTGCCCTGTTTACCGCCGCTGCCCTGACTCTTACCGCTGGCCTGGCCCAGGCTGATGTTCGCGTTGACCAGATTCCTGAACTGGTTAAGTCGGGCAAAATCAAGTCGCTGGAGTCGATGAACGCCGAAGCGCTGAAACTGCATCCGGGTGCGACGATTACTGACACCGACCTGGATAACCACTTCAACGGTTATGAGTATGAAGTTGAATTGAAAACTGCTGATGGCAAAGAGTTCGATGTGGACTTTGATGCAACTACCGGCAAAGTGCTGAGCAACAAGCAAGACACTTGATTGAACGCACCACCAAGAGCCGCACGATTGAAAGATCGTGCGGCTTTTTTTGTGTCTGGTGTTTGGCTTGGTTGATGTGTTGCCAGTGAGATTTTCTCCCCCTCACCCCAGCCCTCCCGAAACGTCGGACCGCCCCCAAGGGGGCGAGGGGGAAAGGGAGCCGATCGGGGGTTACTCAAGACCTGAATGCGCCTCGATATTTCAGGTCGACGTACCTCAAATAGTCACCACGGTCAGTTCCCTCTCCCTTGGGAGAGGGCTAGGGTGAGGGAGAAGGGCATCACGCCGAGGTGCTGACCAGCGAACCGGAAGTGCTGCTGTCAGAATCCTGCAACGCCTGCAACAACGAGGCAGTAGCAGTGGACAGGGACGCGGAGGTAGCGGTGATCTGCGCCTGTGCAGCGGCTACTTCGGCCGCCTTGGCATCAGAACTTTCCTGCTTCGCCTGCGCCGCTTGCAACGCTTGCTGCTCCTCCTGCAATTGCTTCTGCAGTTCGGCAATCTGCTTGCGCAGTTCCTTCACCGAATCCGATTCTTCACTGCTGGAATCGCTGTCACCCGCGGGTGCCGCACCACCGCCCGCAGCCACTTTGCTGGTGTCCGCTTTCACGCCAGTGCTGGCGGCTGCCGTGGTCGAGGTCTCGTCACCGACGTCGCTGATTGCGGTTTTACTGGTGGGTGTCGTGACGGTCTGATTGATCGAAACTGAAGTAATGCTGACCATGGAAAGGCTCCAATGCCGGTGATAGATAACCGGTCATCGACCATGGCTGCATCAATTTGAGATCGACTGTGTACCGACTCGGTATCCGAATCGGTACACGTTCAATGACCTCAGGCGCTGAGGCGCGCGGTGACTTCGTTCAACTGCCCCGACAGGCTATGCAGGTTCTGACTGGCGCTTTCAGTGCGCTGCACATTGTCGAGGTTGGTGCTGGCGATCGAGGTGATCTCGGTGAGGTTGCGCGAGATGTCCTCGGCCACCGAGGTCTGCTCTTCCGCAGCGGTGGCGATCTGACGGTTCATGTCGCGGATCGCTTCCACCGCGTGGGTGATGCGCTCCAGCATCGCGCCAGCCTGGGTCACTTGCTCAACGCTTTCATCACTGCGCGTCTGGCCGCTGTCGATGGCTTGCGCCGCATCCACCGCGCCGGTCTGCACGCTCTGAATGATCTGGTTGATCTCGATGATCGACTCCGCAGTGCGCTGTGCGAGGTTGCGCACTTCATCGGCAACCACCGCAAAACCACGCCCGGCCTCACCGGCCCGCGCCGCTTCAATCGCGGCGTTGAGCGCCAGCAGATTGGTCTGTTCGGCGATGCCGCGAATCACCTCCAGCACCTTGCCGATGCGGCCGCTGTCGGCTTCCAGACGACGAATCACCGTGGCGGTATTGGCGATTTCGCCGCGCATTTGCGTGATCGAGTGGATGGTGCTCTGCATGACCTTTTCACCCTGTTGGGCGGACTGATCAGCATCGTCGGCCGCACGCGCGGCATCGGCGGCGTGACGCGCCACTTCCTGCGCGGTGGCGGACATTTCGTTCATGGCCGTAGCGACTTGATCGGTGCGGTTGAACTGCTCGTTGGTGCCGCCAGCCATGGTCGTGGCGATCGCGTTCAACTCGCCGCTGGCGCTGTCCAGATCACTGGCGCTGCGCTGCAGACGGGTGAAGGTTTCGGCGAGAAAATCACGCAAGGTGTTGGCGGCAGCAGCGAGATTGCCCAGTTCATCCTGACGGTCGCTGACCACACGTTCGGCCAGTTTGCCGCGACTCAATTGGGTGACGTAATCGATGAGCTTGCGGATCGGCTCGACCAGGTTGCGGTTGACCAGCCACAGGCTCAACAGGCCGATCAGCAGACCCGACGCGAGCATCACCAACAGCCCCAGCCACACAGTGCGATCAGCCTCGGCACTGATCAGCGCCGACTGCGCGGTGCCTTGCTTGTGCAACTCGGCGACCAGTTCACTCATCTGATCGCTGGCGGCACGGTCAACGCCTTTGACCGCCGCGTCACCTGCCGTCGGATCACCACCGGCAGCCACGTAGGCATCGCGGCCCTTCTGATAGGCAGAACCCAACTGACGATGCTCATCACGCAAACGTTCGATGCGGTTTTTCAGGCTCGGCTCGAGACCTTTCTGGCCGGCCAGTTCACCGAGGATGTTCTGCACATCGCGCTGACGGTCTTCGAACTGCCCCCAGTACTTGGCCAGATCCGCCGGCTGCTTGCCGCGCAACAACACGTTTTTCCATTCCTGCACCTGCACCTTGAATTGCAGGTTGGCCTCATCGATCAATTGCGACGTGTGCAAAGGACCGGCGATCAACTGGCTGTAACTCTGCACGCCGTTGGACAGGAAATGAAAACAGGCCAGGGCAATCAACAGCACCGCCAACAGGCTGCCGCTCAGCAGGGCGAGAATTTGCGTTCTCAGGGATTTTTGCAGCATCGAAAGATACTCAGGACAAGGATGAGGCACGCCCGATAGAGCGTAAAATTTTGCCGGACATCCGTGTCGGCACGCCTTGGCTCATGGCCAAGCGCGCGCAACGAAACCCAAGCGTGATCGGCGCGCCAGAGCGCTTCTTGAAGAAAATCCGACCACCGGTAAGTCGCTGATTTGACGTCACTTTGCTGTCACATAAACGTCATGTGACATTGCGATGATGCGGCTCAGTGAACCTGCCATTTGCGTACCGACGCACCCTCCTCGCAGCGAGCCTCCATGAACCACAGCCTCGACATCAGTCATCGCGATCCTGATCTGTTTGGCCTGCTCTACGGCTATCGCTTCCTGCCCGGCGAACGTGGTCGCGAAGTCGATTCGGCCACAGCGTTGCGCTGTTTGCAGGACGACAGCGACAGCGGTGAATTCCTTTGGCTGCACCTCAATCTGGCGCATGCGGCGTGCGAGCGCTGGATGAAAAGTCATCTGCAATTGCCCGAAGAGTTTTTCGAGGCGCTGCACGAAGGCTCGCGCTCGACGCGCATCGAGCATGTCGATTCGGCGTTGCTGGCGGTGGTCAACGATGTGGTGTTCAACCTCAGCAGCATGGTCTCCTCGGACGTGTCGACGCTGTGGGTTTGTGTGCGCAGCAAACTGATCGTCAGTGCGCGTCTGCAACCGCTGCATTCGGTGGACAAACTGCGCTCGTCGGTGAAGGCCGGCGAGCGCTTTCGTTCACCCTCGGAACTGCTTGTGCATCTGCTGCGCGATCAAGGCGAAGTGCTGACGCAGATCGTGCGCAAGACCAGCATGAGCGTCGATCAGGTCGAGGACGAATTGCTCTCCTCGCGGCTGTCGACCAATCGCGCCGAACTCGGTGCCAACCGGCGGGTGCTGGTGCGTCTGCAACGGCTGTTGGCGCTGGAGCCGGGTTCGTTATTGCGTTTGCTCAATCGGCCGCCGCCCTGGTTGCAGAAGGAGGACGTCAAGGAACTGCGTAAATCCACCGAGGAGTTTGCGCTGATCATCAACGACCTCACTGCACTGGGTGAGCGGATCAAACTGCTGCAGGAAGAGATCGCCGCCAACCTCAACGAACAGAGCAACCGCACGCTGTTTACTTTGACGGTGGTGACTGTGCTCGCGTTGCCAATCAACATCATTGCCGGTTTTTTCGGGATGAATGTGGGCGGGGTGCCGTTGTCGCAGGATCCGGAAGGGTTCTGGATTTTGGTCGCACTGGTGGCGACGTTTACCGTGATTGCCGGGCGTTGGGCGTTTCGCAAGCGCGGAGACTACTGACGCCTGAACGCTCGTTCCCACGCTCTGCGTGGGAATGCATCAAGTGACGCTCTGCGTCACAGGGACGCGGAGCGTCCCGGGCGTCATTCCCACGTAGAGCGTGGGAACGAGCAGAAGACCGACGGTTGGGCTAATCAGCCAAACACTGACATGGCGCAGTCTCTCTGTAACATTCTGCAACGATCATGGGCGACATTCCTTCCCTCGCTCAGGATTGTCCTGCCATGGCTACTCCCTCCCTGACCGTCAGCCCCACGTCCGCCCACAGTGGCAGGCCAGCCCTCGACAAGAAAACCGGTCCGTTCACCTATGTGATCTTTTTCGCCGTGTTGGCCATGGGGATGCTGTTCACCGCCTACAGCCTGATGCACGACATGCACGAACTCGGCACGGTGGTCACCACGTGGACGCCGTTTCTGTTGCTCGGTGTGGCGTTGCTGATTGCCCTGGGCTTTGAGTTCGTCAATGGTTTCCACGACACCGCCAACGCCGTCGCGACGGTGATCTACACCCACTCGCTGCCGCCGAACGTGGCGGTGGTCTGGTCGGGTTTCTTCAACTTCCTCGGCGTGCTGCTTTCGAGCGGCGCGGTGGCGTTCGGCATCATCGCTTTGCTGCCAGTGGAATTGATTCTGCAGGTCGGTTCTTCCGCCGGTTTCTCGATGATTTTCGCCCTGCTGATCGCGGCGATCCTGTGGAACCTCGGCACCTGGTGGCTGGGTTTGCCGGCGTCGTCGTCACACACTTTGATCGGTTCAATCATCGGCGTCGGCGTGGCGAATGCCTTGATGCACGGCCGTGACGGCACCAGCGGTGTCGACTGGGCGCAGGCGACCAAAATCGGTTACGCCTTGCTGCTCTCGCCGCTGGTGGGTTTCGGTTGTGCGGCGCTGTTGCTGTTGGCGCTACGCGCATTCGTGAAGAATCGTTCGCTGTACAAGGCCCCGGAAGGCAACACCCCGCCGCCATGGTGGATTCGCGGGTTGCTGATTCTGACCTGCACCGGCGTGTCCTTCGCTCACGGCTCCAACGACGGCCAGAAAGGCATGGGCCTGATCATGCTGATTCTGGTCGGCACGCTGCCGATGGCTTACGCCTTGAACCGCACCATGCCGGAAGAACAATCGCTGCAGTTTGCCGCCGTGGCGCAAGTCACCCAGCAAGCGCTGGTGAAAAGTGCACCGCTGCCGACGCCCGCCGATCCGCGTGCAGTGCTCTCCGATTACGTGCGCAACAAGGACGCCACGCCGCAACTGATCCCCGCCCTCGCCGCCCTCACCGGGCATATTGGTGAAGAAGTCAAAGGCTACGGCTCGCTGGCGAAAGTCCCGGCCGAAGCCATGGGCAACGTGCGTAACGACATGTACCTGGCCAGCGAAAGCATTCGCCTGATGGACAAGAACAAGGTCGGCAATTTCGACGCCGACACCAGCGGCAAACTGCAGTTGTTCAAACAGCAGATCGACAACGCCACGCGGTTTATTCCGCTGTGGGTGAAAATCGCCGTGGCCATCGCGCTCGGGTTGGGCACCATGGTTGGCTGGAAACGGATTGTGGTGACGGTCGGCGAGAAGATCGGCAAGACCCATCTGACCTATGCGCAGGGCGCCTCGGCGGAAACCGTGGCGATGCTGACCATCGGTGCGGCGGACATGTTTGGTTTGCCGGTGTCGACGACCCATGTTTTGTCCTCGGGTGTGGCCGGGACCATGGTCGCCAATGGCGGCGGGTTGCAGATGAAGACCATCCGCAATCTGTTGATGGCGTGGGTGCTGACGCTGCCGGCGGCGATCCTGCTGTCAGGCAGCCTCTACTGGCTGTTCACCCAAATTTTCTAACGGACGAAGACCCCCTGTAGGAGTGAGCCTGCTCGCGATAGCGGTGTATCAGTCAACATTGATTAAACTGACACACCGCTATCGCGAGCAGGCTCACTCCTACAGTTTTGACCGGTGATCAGGTTCAGAGCGCGGAGCGAATCAGATCGCCGAGCCAATCCATAAACACCCTGACCCGCAATGGCAAATGCCGTTGCCGCGCATACAACAATGAAATCCCCATCGCCGGCGCGGTGAATTGCGGCAACACAGTCACCAGTTCGCCGTTATCCAGATGCGGCTGCATGCCGGTACGCGGCACCTGCGTCAGACCAAATCCACCGAGGCACGCCGACTCGTAAGCGTCGGTGCTGTTGACCGTAATGCTGCCTGCCATCGGCAAGCGTTTAACCTGACCGCCCTCCTCGTACACAAAACCTTCCGAACGCGAGCCGAGCACGCCGACGTAATGCACCAGCCGATGCTGCGCGAGATCTTCCAGGGTCTGCGGCACACCGTAGCGCTCAAGGTAGGCCGGGCTGGCGCAGTTAACCATGGGAAAGTCACCGACGTGCCGCGCCACCACCGATTGATCCGGCTGTGCGCCAATCCTCACCACACAATCGAAGCCTTCGCTGAGCAGATCAACCCGGCGATCGGTGCTGCTGATTTCCAGCTCCAGATTCGGGTGACGCTCCATGAACTGCGGCAAGCGCGGCATGATCAGGCGCCGCGCGAGAATGTTCGGCATGTCGACCCGAATGCGCCCGGTCAACGACGCTTCGTCCTGGCGAAACAGGCCTTCGATCTCGTCCATGTGCGAGAGCAGGTCCTTGCTGCGTTCGTACAACACCAAACCGTCCTGCGTCGCCTGAACCTTGCGCGTGGTGCGTTGCAGCAGGCGTGTACCGAGCAGTGCTTCGAGCGCTTGCACGTGTTC
Organism: Pseudomonas sp. IT-P395; assembly: GCF_949767675.1. NCBI lineage: Bacteria > Pseudomonadati > Pseudomonadota > Gammaproteobacteria > Pseudomonadales > Pseudomonadaceae > Pseudomonas > Pseudomonas sp. IT-P395. The sequence continues at coordinate 142,063 of NZ_CATKPW010000005.1, read as the reverse complement.
GGACACGGTCGAGCGCGGTAAGCCCAAGCTCTCGCCAGCGAGGGTGAAACTCGACAGCTCGCTGACCCTGACGAAGGTGCGCAGCAGTTCCAGTTTGTTCATGGGCCACTCGTAGATTGTTCGGCTGAGCCGATCAGTGATTCCGGATTCACTCTGTTTATCACCTCAGGACGGATAAATAAACTGAGCCCATCACCAATCACTGCAATCGAGGAAGTCCCTATGAACCGTAAAATCGCATTGATCACCGGCGCCAGCCGTGGCCTCGGTAAAAACGCCGCATTGCATCTTGCCGCTCAAGGCATCGACATCATCGGTACCTACAACAGCCGCGCCGATGAAGCCCAGGCAATGGTAACCGAACTGCAGGCACTCGGCGCGAAAGCCGTGATGCTGCAACTGGACGTCGGCCGCAGCGAAACCTTTGCCGATTTTGCTATACGTGTTGAGCAGGCATTGCAGCAGACGTTCGACCGTCAGCGTTTTGATTTCCTGATCAACAACGCCGGGATCGGCGTGCATGCCCTGTTTGCCGAAACCACGCCGGAGCAGTTCGATCTGCTGATGAACATCCAGTTGAAAGGGCCGTTCTTCCTGACCCAGCAATTGCTGCCACTGATTAACGACGGCGGCCGGATCATCAATATTTCCAGCGGCCTGACCCGTTTCAGCCTGCCGGGTTATGGCGCTTATGCGGCGATGAAAGGCGCGATGGAAGTGCTGACCCGTTATCAGGCCAAAGAGCTGGGTGCGCGGCAGATTGGCGTGAACATTCTTGCGCCGGGGGCGATTGAAACGGACTTCGGTGGTGGCGCAGTACGCGACAACTCAGCAGTGAATGCGATGGTCGCCAGCAACACCGCGCTGGGCCGTGCCGGGCAACCGGACGATATTGGCGGGGCGTTGGCGTTGCTGCTGTCGCCGGGTGGACAGTGGATCAATGGCCAGCGGGTTGAGGCATCCGGCGGCATGTTCCTCTAACCAACGCTGGAACACCTTCACATGTAGGAGCTGCCGAAGGCTCCTACACGGGGATCGAGATTAGTTCTGGCAGGCATTACGGGTCATGAAGCGCTCGCGCACTACGTCATAGCCCCAGTGATACACGTAGGTGTACGGCAGAAAGAACAGCAACACGCCGATGTCGAGCAAAAACGCCTGCCACAGGCTGACCGACAACCACCAGGCAATCAGTGGCACGCCCATTACGATCAAACCACCCTCGAACAGCAGCGCGTGTACCACTCGCACCCAAGCATTGTGCGCAACGTTCATGCGCGCAAGCATACGATCAAAGAAGCGGTTGAACACCACGTTCCAACCCAGCGCCAACAGGGCGATCAACACCGTCACCGCGCCCATTTCCAGCATCGGTTTTTGCATGATCCACGCCAGCAACGGTGTGCAGATCAGGATGGCCAGCAGTTCGAAACCAACGGCTTGGAAAATACGTTCAGAGATGGATTTGTGGGCAGTCATGGCCTGAGTCCTTGAGTGAAGATGGTTGCCATGATCTATGCTCGCATCGATACTTCATAACCAATAACCATCGATCAAGGCGATAGTTGATGATTTCGCAAGAAGTGCTGTTGGCATTTGTCCAGGCAGCCACCCAAGGCTCGTTTTCCGCAGCGGCACGCAAACTCGGGCGCAGTCAGTCGACCATCAGCGCGGCAGTGGCCAGTCTTGAGATCGATCTGGACCTGCAGTTGTTCGATCGCAGCAGTCGTAAACCGACGCTGACCCCGGCCGGGCATGTGATGCTGCAACGCGCCGAGGCGATTCTGGCGGCCAGCAGTCGCCTGGAAATGACCGCACGACAGTTGTCCCAAGGCGTCGAACCGAAGCTGACGGTGGCGATTTCCGACACGTATCAGTCGTACCGTTTTGAAGCGGCGCTGGTCGGGTTTGAGCAGCGTTATCCGGATCTGGAACTGGAATGCCTGATTGCCGAATGCGATGACTTGATTGAGCTGGTGCAACGCGGTCGCGCGCACTTGGCCTTCGCTGAGATGCAAGAGAACTACCCGCCGGATCTGGTGACGTCGACAGTGGCCGAGCGCACGGAAATCGCCTTGTTCGTCAATCGCGACCATGCGCTGGCCAGGCTTGGTCACATTGATCAGCAGATCCTGGAACAGCACCGTGAATTGCGCCTGGCGACCATCGTCAATCCGTATGACAGCCGTGGCAAAGGTCGCGTGTGGTCGGCACCAAGTTATCTGATGCTGCTGGAAATGGCCGAAAAGGGTTTTGGCTGGGCGCCGCTGCCGCGTTGGCTGGCGCAGCGTTATGGCAATGATTTGCTGGTGGAGTTGAAAGTGCGCGGCTGGCCTAAGCCGGTGTTTGTTGATGCGTTGTGGTCGCGGCTTTATCCACCGGGGCCGGCGGGGAGCTGGTTGTTGAGCAAGATGCTGGAATAGCGGCGCTGCCAATCGCTGGCAAGCCTGAAGTCAAAAGCCCCTCACCCCAGCCCTCTCCCGGAGGGAGAGGGAGCCGACCGAGGTGTCTTGCGTCAGACATCGACCTGAAAGACCGAGTCGATTATGGATGTATAGCTACGGTATACACCTCGATTCTGGATTCAATACCGATCGTTCAAGTCGGTGAAATTCTCCAATATCCCCCAATCAGTCCCCTCTCCCTCTGGGAGAGGGCTAGGGTGAGGGCAATTCCAGCGCCGAAAGCCGCCCTTCAATAAACCGCCGCTCCGGCTCTTGCCGGGTCAGCTCCAAGGCGCGCAAATACGCCGCCCGCGCCTCCTCCACCCGGCCCAACTGCCGACAAAACTCCGCCCGCGCCGAATGCGCCAAGTGGTAATCCTGCAATTCGCCGCGCGCCAAAATTTCTTCAATCAAACTCAACCCGGATAGCGCCCCGTCGCGCTTGGCCACCGCGACCGCTCGATTCAATTCAATCACTGGCGAGGGCACCGCGCGCAGTAGTACGTCATACAGCCCGACGATCTGCGCCCAATCCGTCTCCGCCGCTGACGGCGCCTCGGCATGCACCGCCGCGATCGCTGCCTGCAAACAATACGGCCCAAACCGCCGCGTGGTCAGCGCACGCTCAACCAGCGCACACCCTTCGGCAATCAACCCGGCATCCCACAAGGCACGATCCTGATCATCCAGCAGCACCAGTTCACCACTCGGCGAAGTCCGCGCCGGTCGCCGTGATTCGTGCAACAGCATCATCGCCAACAACCCCATGACCTCCGGCTCCGGCAGCAACTCCATCAACAACCGCCCCAGCCTGATCGCCTCACGCGTCAGATCCTCACGGATCAACTCCGCGCCAATCGACGCCGAATACCCCTCGTTGAACACCAGATAAATCACCCGCAACACGCTGTCGAGGCGTTCGGGCAATTCGCTCAGGCTCGGTACTTGATAAGGGATTTTCGCATCACGGATCTTGGCTTTCGCCCGCACGATGCGCTGGGCAATCGCCGCTGGTGCACAGAGAAAGGCGCGAGCGATTTCCTCGGTGGTCAGGTCGCAGACTTCGCGCAAGGTCAGCGGCACTTGCGCATCCGCCGCCAGCGCCGGGTGACAACAGGTGAAGATCAGCCGCAGACGATCGTCTTCCACGTCCTCGCCACTCCAGTCGGCCTGCTCGAGTTCTTCCAACTGCGCCAACAGCAAGGGCTGTGAAGCTTTGAAGCGTGCACGTCGACGCAACACATCAATCGCCTTGAAGCGCCCGGTCGACACCAGCCAGGTGCGCGGATTGTCCGGTACGCCGTCGCGCTGCCAGCGTTCGACCGCGACGAAGAACGCCTCGTGCAAGGCTTCTTCGGCGAGGTCGAAATCGCCGAGCAGGCGAATCAGTGTCGCCAGAATCCGCCGCGAGTCTTCGCGATAGACCTGCTCGACCCGCGCCCGAACCTCAGACATTCAACTGTCGAACCGGGCGTACTTCAACGCTGCCGACCCGCGCCGCCGGAATGTTGCCGGCGACCTGGAGCGCTTCGTTGAGGTCCTTGGCGTCGATCAGGTAGAAACCGGCCAGTTGCTCCTTGGTTTCGGCGAACGGGCCGTCGGTGATCGACAGTTTGCCGTTGCGCATGCGCACCGTGGTGGCGGTCTGCACCGACTCCAGCGCCTCGGCAGCAACCATCCGCCCGCTGCCCTGAATCGACTCGGCGTACGCCCAGCACTCAGCGTCTTTCGGGCTGTCGGGCGACGAATGCAGCAGGTGCTCATCGCTATAGACCAGGCATAAATACTTCATGGCGTTCTCCTGAAGCGGACGGTTCAACTATGGCTGAAGATCAGGGCTGCACATCAAACAGGGTCGCGCCGCTCATCGGATCGAACGGCGCCGACCAGTGTTCGTGGACGATTTTCCAAGCCCCGCCAACCTGCCGATAGCAGGCGGTGACGCGCATCCAGCAGCTCTGGGTTTCGCCTTTCTCATTGGTGCCACCGCAGTTGGCCACCCAGTGCGCGAAGGCGATGTTGTCGGCGCTTTCGATGGCGATTTCGTGGAACTCGAAAATGTGCGGGCCGGGGCACATTTCCATGCAGTCGACCCAGTGCGCGCGGTAGGCGGCTTTGCCTTTGAATTGCAGGGCCTTGATCGCGTCGAAGGAGACGATGTCGTCGGCATACAACGCCATGACTTTCTCCACGTCCTTGGTCATGACGGCTTCGCGGTAGGTGTTGATCAGGGTCTGGATTTCAGATTGTGCGCTCATGGTGTTCTCCGTGGTTTTTGTTGTGAAGACACTCTTAGTCGCTTGGTGAACCGGCAGATCGACAGAGCAAACAAAAAAATTCTACAGAAGACAAAATCGCTAGAATCCGAGGCTCATCTTTGTAGGAAAAAGGAAATTCCCGTGTCAGCCCAACTCGTGCCGTACGACAGCCTCAACGCCTTGCAGCGTGAGCAAGTCGAGGCGATTGAAATCCATGCCGAGCAGATCAAGTTCTCTGGCGATATTCATGGTGCGTTGCACACGCTGCTGTCGAAGCCCGGCCCCGGCGTGAAGGGTTTTGCCCTGTTGGCGGATGAAGTGCCGGTGGCGTTTCTGCTGCTCAAACGCCCGCCGGTGTTGCCGGCCTGGGCCAATGAACACAGCGCCACCTTGCATGCGTTGCAGGTTGATCGCAGGGCGCAGGGCAAGGGTTTCGGCAAGGCGTGTCTGCAAGCACTGCCCGAGGTTGCGCGTCAGGCGTGGCCGGAGATCAAAGGGTTAGAGTTGTCAGTGGATGCCGATAACGACGCGGCGATCGCGCTGTACGCCAAACATGGTTACGTCGACAGCGGCGAAGCGTACAAGGGCCGAATCGGTTATGAGCGGCGCATGGGGCTGTTTTTCTAAGTCATCGAGGGAAGCACGATGATCGATTCAATCGAAGCACTGGAAGCTATTTACGGATTGCCCCACGAGCGGGCGGTGCGCAAGCAGATCGGTTTTCTCAACGAGGATTATCAGGCGATGGTGCGGGTTTCGCCGCTGGTGATCGTCAGCTCGGTGGGCGCCGATGGCCTGGATAATTCGCCGCGCGGTGACAAAGCCGGGTTTGTGCGGATCATTGATGAGCGCACGCTCGCGCTGCCGGATCGCCCGGGCAATAACCGCATCGATACCTTGCGCAATGTGCTGCAGGATTCGCGGGTGTCGTTGCTGTTCATCATTCCGGGGATTGGTGAAACGTTGCGGGTCAATGGCACAGCGACGATCAGTGCAGATTCACAGTTGCTGGAAAGCTTTGCGGTGAATGGAAAACCGGCGAAAACGGTGTTGCTGGTGACAGTGGAGGCGGCGTTCTTTCATTGCTCGAAAGCCTTCGTCCGCTCCGATGCGTGGAACCCGGAAACGCACTTGCCGCGCTCGGCCCTGCCCTCTGCTGGCGCCTTCCACAAGCGCCTGAACGATGGCCAGTTCGATGCCGAGACCTACGACCGCGAAGCGCCGAAACGGGTAAGCGACACCCTTTACTGACCCTCCCGTGAATGATCGTTCCCACGCTCTGCGTGGGAATGCCTCTTGTGACGCTCTGCGTCACGATTTTGGGACGCAGAGCGTCCCCGGCTGCATTCCCACGCGGAGCATGGGAACGATCATTGACAGGAAGAAATGGGTTAGAGGGTCAGGATCATCTCGTGCCACGCCATGCCGCCGTGATCCGACTCCGACGGTTTGATGTAGGCAAAGCCAAACCCGGCATACAACGGAATGTGCTGTTCCTTGCACATCAAATGAATCGTCGCTTTTTCCATCCCGCGCATACGTTCAATGAACTCGCCCATCAAGCGTTTGGCCAAGCCCTGCCCCTGATAATCCGGGTGCACCACCACCGACATGATCACCACGTTCGGCCCTTTCGGGTCGTGGCCGATCAGTTCCTTGAACGCCTCGTCCGACATCTGCACATCAAACGCCGCGCCGGAATTGACGAAGCCTGCGACGACGCCATCCACTTCGGCCACCACGAAGCCTTCCGGCCAGGTGGCGATGCGCGTGGCGATCTTCTCGCGGGTCGCCGCTTCGTCGCCTTCATAGGCAACGGTTTCGATGGCGTAGCAGCGGTCCAGGTCGGCGGCGGTGACGTTGCGGATGAGGGTGTTCATGGCGGCTCGGAAATCAGCTGAAGAAAGTGCCGAAAGCATAAAGGAATAAGGCCTGCATATCGATGCGCACGGGCGGCGTAAAGCTTGCGTATAAGCGCTTTTCTTCGCGGTCGGAGCGGGCTATTTCTGCGGTGTGTCTCTGATCACCCTTGGGGGAAACCGCTTATGAGCAGCGTTGAAATCGGCCTGTTGATGGTGTTGGGCATCAGTACTTTCGGCTTTATCACCTTGGGCATCGACCTGTTGCGGGCGCGACGTAAACAGCGTTGAAAGCATGAGGCGGACATGGATCCGCCTCATGCTTGTCCGCTCAAACCTTGGTATCGACAGGCACGCAGATTTCCAGTTTGCCGGTGTGCTCCTTCGGGTTGAAGTCGGCGCTGTAACGCTCGAGTTCCGGGGCGTTGAGCTCCACGTAGTGAGAGCTCGGCAACCAGGTTTTGTAGATGTATTGCAGGGTTTGCGGCAATTGATCGAGCGGTCCCTTGTGCTCGAACACCGCGTATTGCCGGGGCAGCACTTCCACCCACTGATAGACCTTCTGATCGAGGTCATCAAGCTTGCTGATTTCCACCCCGGCGATGTAATCGAAGCCACCCTTGCCGTCGAAATTGCAGCAAACACCGTAGGTCACTTCGTTCTTTTGCCCTTGGATCTTTCCCAGGTGCGGCAAGAACTTTTCCCACAGCGCCGGAATGTCTTTGGCTGTGTCTTGGGTAAATCGACCGCGAAAACCTGCAATCAGCAGGAAGTGTCCATGTTCGAAGCGAGGTTCAGCCACTTCGACGCGTTTTTGCTCATCCATGACTCGACTCCTGGAACAAAAGAGGGGTTCGGCTGGGAGTATAGAAAGCCAAAGCCGATTCGCACGTTTACAGCGCGTGCAACTGCTCGACGGCGCCGGAACCGACAAATTCGTTATAGCCAGATACGATCACGTACACTGCGAAATAGCAGAAGATCGCTGCAGATGCCAGGTAGGAATAGCGCAACAGCTTATCGCCCAACAGCTTGCCACCATGGCTCGCGGCAAAGCATAAACCCGCCGACCACAGCAGCCCGGCGCAAAGGAATCCGCCAAGGAACAGCGCCGAACTCACCGGCCCACCGCCACCGGAACGGGCGATCAACGTACCGCCAACAGCAGCGAACCAGAGAATCGCGCTCGGCGACGACATCGCGAGAAATATCCCCCGGAAGAACTCCTTGCGATGGGAGTTCTGCCCCACTTCCGCCGTGGCCGCCAACTGCGCCTCGTGGTGAATCGCCGAGTAAATCATCTTCGCTGCAAAGTAGATCAGCAGCGCCGAACCACCAATCCACAGCACCCAGCGCACTGTTTCGTATTGCAGCAAAACCGTCATGCCGGCCAGCGCCAGCACCGCGTAAATCAGGTCGCCGACACAGGTACCGAGGCCCAGCGCGAAGCCCTGAAAGTAACCGCGCTGCATCGCCAGGGTGATCATCGCGATGTTGGCCACGCCGATATCCAGGCACAGCGAAAGGCTCAGCAAGAAGCCGCTGGTGAATTCCATCTACCGATTTCCTTGGGACAAAATTGTTTACAAACGGGCTGGACAGTATGCCATCACTGACCTTATCTTCCGCCACAGGTCACCGCAGTGACCAGCGTCGCTCGGACGGTTCCGGGCGCTTACGTTATCCGAGGCAACAATGGCTGAACAAGGTTCGCCGCGCCGCTTTGCGCGCATAGATCGACTCCCCCCTTACGTTTTCAACATCACCGCCGAGCTGAAGATGGCCGCGCGTCGTCGTGGTGAAGACATCATCGACTTGAGCATGGGCAACCCCGACGGCGCCACGCCGCCGCACATTGTCGAAAAACTCGTGCAAGTTGCGCAACGCGAAGACACCCACCGTTACTCCACATCCAAGGGCATTCCACGCCTGCGCCGGGCGATTTCCAATTGGTACAAGCAGCGCTACGAGGTCGATATCGACCCGGAAAGCGAAGCCATTGTCACCATCGGTTCCAAGGAAGGCCTGGCGCATTTGATGCTGGCGACCCTCGATCAAGGCGACACTGTGCTGGTGCCGAACCCGAGCTACCCGATTCACATCTACGGTGCGGTGATTGCCGGCGCCCAGGTGCGTTCGGTGCCGCTGGTGCCGGGCGTGGACTTCTTCGATGAACTGGAACGAGCGATTCGTGGCTCGATTCCGAAGCCGAAAATGATGATCCTCGGCTTCCCGTCGAACCCGACCGCGCAGTGCGTGGAGCTGGATTTCTTCGAACGGGTGATCGCCCTCGCCAAGCAGTACGACGTACTGGTGATTCACGATCTGGCTTACGCCGACATCGTCTACGACGGCTGGAAAGCCCCGTCGATCATGCAAGTACCGGGCGCCAAGGACATCGCGGTGGAGTTTTTCACCCTGTCCAAGAGCTACAACATGGCCGGCTGGCGCATCGGTTTCATGGTCGGCAACCCGGAACTGGTCAACGCGCTGGCGCGGATCAAGAGCTACCACGACTACGGCACTTTCACTCCGCTGCAGGTGGCGGCGATTGCTGCGCTGGAAGGCGATCAGCAATGCGTGCGCGACATCGCCGAGCAGTATCGCCAGCGTCGCAACGTACTGGTCAAAGGTCTGCATGAACTGGGCTGGATGGTCGAGAACCCGAAGGCGTCGATGTATGTCTGGGCGAAGATTCCCGAGCAGTACGCGCATCTGGGTTCGCTGGAATTCGCCAAGAAATTGCTGGCCGAGGCTAAAGTTTGCGTCTCGCCGGGGGTTGGTTTTGGTGAGTATGGCGATGATCACGTGCGCTTTGCGCTGATCGAAAACCAGGACCGGATTCGTCAGGCGGTGCGCGGGATTCGCGGGATGTTCCGGGCGGATGGCCTGGCCCCGAAAACCACTGCCTGACACCTATCTGATCGTTCCCACGCTCCGCGTGGGAATGCAGCCCGGGACGCTCCGCGTCCCAAAGCGGACGCAGAGCGTCCATTGAGGCATTCCCACGCAGAGCGTGGGAACGATCACCCACAAAAAAACCGCATCGCTGCGGTTTTTTTGTGTCTGCGAGAAGCCGCTTAAACGAACAGCGACAACAGCAGGATAAAGCCCAACGCGACGATGGACAGGATGGTTTCCATCGCCGTCCAGGTCTTGAACGTCTCGGCCACGGTCATGTTGAAGTACTGCTTCACCAGCCAGAAACCGGCGTCGTTCACGTGCGACAGAATCAACGAACCGGCACCGGTAGCGAGTACCAGCAGCTCACGGTTCACACCCGGAATCATCCCCACCACCGGCACCACAATGCCCGCGCCGGTAATGGTCGCCACCGTGGCCGAACCGGTCGCGATACGGATCACCGCCGCCACCAGCCACGCCAGCAGGATCGGCGAGATCTGCGCACTAACGGCCATGTGGCCGATCACGTCGCCCACGCCGCTGGTGACCAGCATCTGCTTGAAGCCGCCACCAGCACCGATGATCAGGATGATCGCCGCGGTTGGCGCCAGGCTTGCGTCGAGCCACTTGAGCATTTGCTGGGAACCGATGCCCTGCTTGTGCCCGAAGGTGTACAGCGACAGCAGCAACGCCAGCAACAGTGCCGAGATCGGGTGACCGATCATGTCCATCCAGGTGCGGAAGAAGTGACCGTCCGGCAACGCCACGTCAGCGAAGGTTTTCAGCAGCATCAGGAACACCGGCAACAGCACGGTGATCAGGGTGATGCTGAAGCTTGGCAGCTTGGTCGAGTCGTCGCTTTCACGGGCCAGTTGATCGACCAGTTCCTGATTCGGGTGACCCGGAATGTGCTTGGCGATAAACGTACCGAAGATCGGACCGGCAATGATTGCCGTCGGCAGCGCAACGATCAGACCGTAAAGAATGGTCTTGCCGATGTCAGCACCGAACACGCCGATGGCCAGCAGCGGGCCCGGGTGCGGCGGCACCAGACCGTGCACGGCGGACAGGCCGGCGAGCAGCGGAATACCGATCTTGATGATCGACACACCAGTGCGACGGGCAACGATGAACACCAACGGAATCAGGAGCACGAAGCCGATTTCGAAGAACAGCGGGATGCCCACCAGGAACGCGGCGAACATCATCGCCCACTGGACTTTGTCTTTGCCGAACGCACGGATCAGGGTCTGGGCGATTTGATCCGCCCCGCCCGACTCGGCCATCATTTTGCCGAGCATGGTGCCCAGCGCAAGGATGATACCGACGAAACCGAGGACGCCACCGAAGCCGTCCTGGAACGCCTTGATGATGGTGCCGATCGGCATACCGGAGGTCAGACCGAGGAACGCAGCAGCGATGGTCAGGGAGATAAATGGGTGAATCTTGAATTTGGTGATCAGGATAATCAGGCCGATTACCGTGACCACTGCATCGAGCAGCAGGTAGGCGTCGTGGGACATGCCAAACATTGGGGGTGTCTCCTGGATTGTTGTTGTTATTAAAGCGGGTTAAACAGAAGTCGGGAGGACAGCGCTATCTCTTTCAACACACTCATACCGCCTGTTTCAGACCGTGGGCCTGCCACCAGACGTGAGCCTGGGACGCCAGTTCTTCAACGCTGTGGATCGAGGCATTCAGGGCCAACGTCAACGGTTCGCCCTTGGGCGACTCGAGGGTGGCGAACTGGCTTTCGATCAGCGTGGCCGGCATGAAGTGGCCCGGACGATGGGACACACGCTCAGCGGCAACTTCAGGGGTCAATTCGAGAAACACGAAGCCCAGGCCCGGCAAGGCACTGCGCAACACTTCGCGATAACTGTGTTTAAGGGCCGAGCAGGTCAGCACCGGACGTTTGCCCGATGCATCGACGCGACGCAGTTCATCGCACAGGCTGTCGAGCCAGCCGGCACGGTCGTCGTCGTTCAGGGGGATCCCCGCGCTCATCTTTTCGATGTTCGCGGCCGGATGGAAAGTATCGCCTTCAATGGCAGTGGCGCCGCTCAATTGGCACAGGGCCTCGCTGACGCACGTCTTGCCGCAACCGGCAACGCCCATGATGACCAGGGCGGTGATGGGATGACTCATATAACACCTCAGCGCGCAGACAGCGCTACCTTTGCTAGCTATGACTCTAGTGCACAGGCAGAAGTTGCCGACGCCTTCTTGTCGTTTTTTTGGGTTGCAGCAGGTTTGTTCCCAACACCAAAAAGCGAAGATCAGGCAGGACCTCGCTTACGCATTTACAGCTGCATCAGGACAGCGCTACCTTAGTGCCTTGATTTTTGTTTGGCAAGCCGTCGATGACCACCCCTAAAAACGATAAAAATACCCGCACCACCGGCCGTCCCACCCTCAATGAAGTTGCCCGCCTCGCCGGTGTCAGCCCGATTACCGCTTCTCGCGCCTTGCGCGGGGTCAGCACCGTGGCCACAGAACTAGTGGAAAAAGTGCAGAAAGCCGCCCTCGAACTCAACTATGTGGTCAACCCGGCCGCCCGCGCTTTAGCCTCGGCGCAGAGCCATTCGGTGGTGGTGTTGGTACCGTCGCTGTCCAACCTTTTGTTTATCGACACGCTGGAAGCCATTCATCGGGTGCTCACGCCCAAAGGCTTCGAAGTGCTGATCGGCAACTTCCACTATTCACGCGATGAAGAAGAAAACCTGCTGCGCAACTACATGGCCTATCAGCCGCGCGGTTTCTTGTTGACCGGGTTTGACCGCACCGAAAGTTCGCGACGGATGATCGAGGCCAGCAACATTCCCTGCGTGTACATGATGGAACTGGACAGCGCCGCCGGGGTGAATTGCGTCGGATTTTCGCAACTGAGTGCCGGTGAAACGGCGGCCGAGCATTTGCTCTCCCGTGGGCGCAAACGTCTGGCTTACATTGGCGCGCAACTCGATCAGCGCACGTTGTTGCGTGGCGAAGGCTTTCGCAAAGCGTTGCAGAAGGCCGGGCGTTATGACCCGGATCTGGAAGTGCTGACGCCTCGCTCTTCATCGGTGGGCTTGGGCGGGGAACTGTTTTTGCAGTTGCTCGCGGCGCACCCGGATGTCGATGCGATCTTCTTTGGTAACGACGATTTGGCCCAGGGCGCTTTGCTGGAAGCGCTGCGCAATGGCATCAAGATTCCTGAGCAAGTGGCGATTCTTGGTTTCAACGACTTGCCGATGTCCGAACACATGGTGCCGCGCTTGAGCAGCATCAACACCCCGCGTGAAGCGATTGGCCGGCGCGCGGCGGAGCAGATGCTGACGTTGATGGCCGGTAACAGCGTCGCGCGCCCGGTTGAAGACATGGGCTTTGAACTGAAGATCCGCGAAAGCACCTGACCCTTCACAAACGCTGAGTTGAAACACAACCCTTCACCGATCGTTCCCACGCTCTGCGTGGGAATGCCTCAACGGACGCTCCGCGTTCGGCTTTTGATGGGACGCAGAGCGTCCCGGGCTGCATTCCCACGCATAGCGTGGGAACGATCAACCGCCCAACAATTCGACGAGGGCATGCGCGCCCTTCTGCAATGGCTGGCTCTTGAGCCACACCGCGTGCACCGGCATCACCAGACCGTTTTCGATGTTGCGAAAATTCAGCCGTTTCAGTCGCCCGGAGTCGATCCGCGGCTGCACCACCGACAGCGGAAAGTTACCCCAACCCAATCCCGCCTCGACCATTTCCATCGCCGTCTCAAGGCTGTCCGTGCGCCAATACGACTCCGCCACCAACGGTCGCGTCTCACTGATCGGCAAGTCGCGACTGGCGACGATGATCTGCCGCACATGCACCAGATCTTCAAGAAACACATCCTGCCCCTGCAACAGCGGACTGTCCGCCGCCAGCGTGGCGATCATCCGCTCGCTGCCGACAAACTGAAAACGCTCCAGCACATTCATGCTCAGCCCGGCGAACGCCAGGCACACGCTGACCCGGCCGCTGTGCAGCATCGCCAGCACGTCATCTTGCGGCGCGGTCAGCACTTCGATATCCAGCAGCGGATGCCGTTCGGCGATCTCCTTGATTGCCGCCAGCAAACGACGGCGGTCGATGTCCGCGACCACGCCGATCGACAACTTGCTCTCCAGCCCCAACGACAACTCCACCGCGTGCACTTGCAGTTGCTTGAGCTGCTCGGCAATCAGCCGCGCGTGTGGCACCAGCGACAACGCCATCGCCGTGGGTTGCGGTTCGCGATGGCTGCGGTCGAACAGCAGATAACCCAGTTCGGCTTCAAGGTTGCCAATGCTCATGCTGACGGCGGAAGGCACCCGACCTAATGCGCGAGCCGCCGCTGAAAACGAGCCGCGCTCAATCACCGCAAGAAACAGCTCGATACTGTCGCTGTTGAAATTCACCCTGAACACCTATCAATAGAACTGAAAGTAGCTGACTTTTTCTGTCAGCCCTATTGAAGCTATCTTTCGCCGCCTTCGCCAGTCCCACTGGCCAACAAACGGCAAGAAAGAGGCAAATCCCCATGCAAGGCGTCAAACGCAAACTGGTCTATGTGTCGCTCTACGAAGTGATCGGCATGACCTTCTCCGCCCTTGGTCTGGCGCTGTTGTCCGGCACCTCCCCGGGCAGCACCGGGCCGCTGGCGGTGATCATCACCACCATCGCCGTCACCTGGAATTTCATTTACACCTCGATGTTCGAGCACTGGGAAAGCCGCCAGCAATCGCGCACCCGCACGGTGAAACGACGCATTGCTCACGCCGTCGGCTTTCAACTGACGCTGATCGTGTTCCTGATTCCGTTGATCGCCTGGTGGATGAACATCAGTCTGGTGCAGGCGTTTCTGCTGGATCTGGCGCTGATCATTTTCATCCCGTGCTACACGTTTGCCTTCAACTGGCTGTTCGACCGGATCTTCGGCTTGCCGGCCTCGGCGTTGCCAGATTCGGCGGCTGCGGCATAAATCGTTAATTCGTAAACAGATATTGCGAGGAATCAGCGGTTTACCCGGTTAAACCGCCGATAATCACAATCCGTTAACTCCGATAGCAGGCTAAGCTTTTCCATCAATAAAAAATGGATCAGCCCATGACTGCACACGCCCCCGCCGCCGCGCAAAGCGACGGCATCGACCCGATCCGCGCCGCTCAGGTGTCCGCCCGCATCGATCGCCTCCCGGCGGTCGCGACGATTTGGCGCTTGGTGGCGCTGCTGTCAATCGGTGGTTTCTTCGAACTCTACGATCTGTTTCAGACCGCCTACATCAGCCCCGGTCTGATCCGCGATGGCATCTTCGCCACCGGTAATCAGGGCGTGTTCGGCTTCTCCGATCAGGCGGCGTTCGCCTCGGCGACGTTCCTCGGTCTGTTCCTCGGCGCCAGCCTGCTCAGCCCTTTGGCTGATCGTTTTGGTCGTCGCGCGATCTTCACCTTCGCGCTGGTCTGGTACACGGTGGCGACGGTGTTGATGGGCATTCAGAGCTCGGCGCTGGGCATCATTTGCATGCGCTTTCTGGTTGGCATCGGTTTGGGTATCGAGCTGGTGACCATCGACGCTTACCTCTCGGAACTGGTGCCCAAACGCATGCGCAGTTCGGCATTTGCTTTTGCGTTTTTCGTGCAGTTTCTGTCGGTGCCCGCGGTGGCGTTGATGTCATGGTGGCTGGTGCCGCAGGCGCCATTCGGCGTGTCCGGCTGGCGGTGGGTGGTGTTGGCGAGCGCGGTGTTTGCGC
Source organism: Pseudomonas sp. IT-P395 (assembly GCF_949767675.1). Classification (NCBI taxonomy): domain Bacteria; kingdom Pseudomonadati; phylum Pseudomonadota; class Gammaproteobacteria; order Pseudomonadales; family Pseudomonadaceae; genus Pseudomonas; species Pseudomonas sp. IT-P395. The sequence continues at coordinate 126,852 of NZ_CATKPW010000005.1, read as the reverse complement.
TGTTTATCTGGTGGCTGCGCAAGCGTCTGCCGGAATCGCCGCGCTGGCTCGCGCAACATGGCCGCTTTGATGAAGCCAAGCGGATTCTCGATGGCATCGAAGCACGATGCGAGAAGGATCACGGTAAACCGCTGGATACGCCGGAAACCGTTCCGGTCGACGTCGAAGGCAAGGGTCGCTTCGCCGACATCTGGCAGCCGCCGTATCGCCGCCGCGCGTTGATGCTGATTGTCTTCCACATCTTCCAGGCCATTGGGTTCTTCGGTTTCGGCAACTGGCTGCCGGCGCTGCTGTCCGGTCAGGGTGTCAGTGTCACCCACAGTTTGATGTATGCGTTCATCATCACCCTCGCCTACCCGCTCGGGCCGCTGCTGTTCGTGAAGGTCGCCAATCGTTTCGAAAACAAATGGCAGATCGTCGGCTCGGCCCTCGGCGCGATGACCTTTGGCACCCTGTTCGCCCTGCAGACCAGCGCGTTCGGGCTGATCTTCTGCGGGGTGATGATCACCTTCTGCAATGCCTGGTTGAGCTTCAGTTATCACTCGTACCAGAGCGAACTGTTCCCCACCAACATCCGCGCCCGCGCTGTGGGTTTCTGCTATTCGTTCAGTCGTTTGTCGACGGTGTTCAGCAGTCTGTTGATCGGCCTGTTTCTCGACAACTTCGGTACGCCGGGGGTATTGGCATTCATCGTCAGCAGCATGCTGATCGTGATGGTAACCATCGGCTGGTTCGGCCCGCGTACACGCAATCTGGCGCTGGAGAACATTGCCCATCGCTGAGGGTGGCAACGGTCATCCTCTGCCGCTTATCGGCAAGGGATGACCGCCACGCACACCTGGCCAATGGTCAACTTGTTGAAATAAAAGGACTTACTTAGAAGGCACGGTAATTGCTCCGATACGCCAGTCAGCAATTACCTTCAGGTCCACACATCATGTTGATCAGTGCCAAACAACAGCAAATCATTCATCTGCCCAAAGCGCTGAATGACGATGCGACGTCCACTGCTGCCGCCGGTCTGCAGGGTGGTCTGCACGGCGCCATGCTGCAAACCCTGCAAAACCAGACCCAGGCACAAACCGCCGAAGCCACCGCCAAGGTGCAGGACTCGGCCACGCAGATTGCCACTCAGCAAGTCAGCGAAGCCACGCGCATCAGCGACAACGTCGACGAAGCGTTCGCCAAGACCCGCGTCAACCTGCAAGCCACCGATGCCACCACAACCTCGGCAAAGTCCGCCACCGACGAGTTCAAGGATTACATGAGCAAGACGCCGGAACAGCGTCTGCGCGACAGTATCCTGCAGTCGATGGGGCTGACCGAAGACGACATCAAAGCCATGCCGCCGGAGAAACAACTGGCCATCGGCAAAGAGATCGCCGAGCGCTTGCAGGACAAGATGAAGTTGGCGCAGGCGGAGAAAGACAACGATGTGAAGGACAGCGACAAGCAGGCGGGCAAGTTTCTCGCTGCGCTCTGAGACCACGGATTCCAGGCTACCGCACGGTATCCCTGTAGGAGCTGCCGAAGGCTGCGATCTTTTGATCTTGCTTCCAACAACGAATCAAAAGATCGCAGCCTCGTTCCACTCGACAGCTCCTACAGGCCACTTTGTGGAATCAGTTCAATTGCAGGGTTTCATTGAACTGACTGATCGCATCCACCACATGCCGCGAGCCCTGCTGAATTTCCAGAATCACCTCCCCCGCCTCATTCGCCAGCTCAACCCCTAGCCCGGTGCGGCTGAGACTTGATTGCATGCTCGACACCGCACTCAGCGACAGGTCATGGTTTTTGCGCACTACCTCGACAATCTCCAGCGTCGCCTGACTGGTGCGCGCCGCGAGGCTACGCACCTCATCCGCCACTACCGCAAATCCGCGCCCATGCTCCCCGGCCCGCGCCGCTTCAATTGCCGCGTTGAGCGCCAGCAAGTTGGTCTGATCGGCAATGCCGCGAATGGTCTGAACGATGGTGCCGATGATGTCCGACTGTTTGCTCACTGCATCGATGCTGGCGGCGGCTTCGTTGAGATCGTGGGAAATGTCCTGAATGATCTGCACGGTTTGCTGTACGACCTGTGAGCCTTTTTGCGCGCAGGCGTCGTTTTGTACCGAGGTGCTGTGGGCCGATTCGGCGGCGTTCTGCAGCGTGGTCATCTGATGGGTGATGTCGCTGGCGAACTTGACCACTTTGTACAAGCGGCCCTTGGCGTCGAACAACGGGTTGTAAGACGCTTCGAGATAAACCATGTGCCCGGATTTGTTCTTGCGCTCGAAACGGTGCGAGTGATATTCGCCACGGTTGAGCGAGGCCCAGAATGCCTTGTACTGCGCAGACTCGGCTTCGGCACGATGGCAGAACAGGCTGTGGTGATGACCGACGATTTCGTTGAGCGAGTACTGCATGGTCTTGAGGAAGTTGTCATTGGCGGCAATGACATTGCCTTCCGGGGTGAACTCGATCACCGCCATGGAACGGCTGATCGCCGCCAGCATGCTTTCTTCTTCGTGCTCTTTATTCACCCGAGCGGTGATGTCGGCAGCCACTTTGATCACGCTGTGGACTTGCTTGTCCGGGCCATACACCGGCATGTAACTGGCTTCGAGCCAGACTTCCCTGCCGGCCTTGTTCAAGCGCAGGAAAGTGCCGCTGATCGGCTCACCGCGAGCCAGGTCACGCCATAATTTGGCGTACTCCTCGCTGCGATAGAAAGTCTCTTCACAAAACACCCGATGATGTTTGCCACGCACTTCATCGGCGCTGTAGCCCATGGTCTTGCAGAAGTTTTCATTGGCATCCAGAACGATGCCGTCAGGGCTGAACTCGATCATTGCCATCGAGCGGCTGATCGCCGCCAACTTGGCGTTGGCCTCGGTCAGGGCGCAGCTGAAGCGCTCGATTTCCTGCAGGTCAGCCTTGTGATGTAGGTTGAACATGGTTGTATCACCTTCCGCGCGGACTTTTGATTTGATGAAAGTTCAGTTCTTTCACGATCCACCACTACGTTCCACAGAACAGGCACACGCATTCCTCCACGGGAGGAAGTTGTCAGGTGATAAATGATGATCAATCGGAGCGTCCATGCAGCGACGCTCTAATCAAGACATCCTTCTCTTGATAGCCCGCACGCGGGCCAGCCCTAACGCGTTGAAGAACTTCCATGTAAGCGACGCTCCTTGTTGGTTCAGTGTCGGTGCCTTGGGTTGCGCACTCTGGCAGCATGAATTCACGGACTAACGCTGTGCGTCCGGCAAGTTTTGACATGACGGTCGACATAGTTAGTTACGGGAAGCATAGCCAGTGCAAAGACCTGCGCAAGGCCACTAGTCGGCCAGTATCTGGCACTTTTTGCACAAGAAACGGTTCAGCGCGGGGAGAATTGCTGGCGGGGCAGACGCTTTCGCTGGCAAGCCAGCTCCCACAGGATTCTGCGCTTCTGCAAATCAGCGCAATTTCTGTGGGAGCTGGCTTGCCAGCGATGAGGCCATTACAAACACTACAAAAACGACAGAAACGACTTACAGACTTCCAGTCACCTTGGTCGCCACCTCTGCAGGCACCCAAGGCTTCCAGACCTGCGGCTGATCACGCAAAAACGCCTGCGCTACCACCCTCGGCTGCAAACGTTTTTCACTCATCCCGGCCAGGGTCTGATTCAACAGATCGATCGGCAAATCAACCTTTTCAAAAAACGTCACCAACTCCGGATACTGCGCCTTGAACGGCGCCGATACGCCAATCGCCAGGCTCGCCGGCATTGAGCGGGTGCCCTTGGGGTTGGGATTGTTGGCATCGGCCAGGGTCTTCCAGGCCTCGGCATCGAATGGCGGTTCCTCCAGTTTGACCAGTTTGAATCGGCCAAGCAGCGGCGTCGGTGACCAGTAGTAGAACAACACCGGTTTGCCCCGTTTGATCGACGATGCCACCTCGGCATCCAGCGCCGCGCCGGAACCGGTGCGGAAGTTGACGAAGCTGTCATTTAGCGCATAAGCCTTGAGCTTCTGGCTGTTGACGATCTCCGAGGTCCAGCCGGTCGGGCTGTTGAGGAAGCGCCCACGCGACGGATCTTCCGGGTCGCGGAACACGTCTTTGTAGCGCGGCAGATCCGCCACCGACTTCAACTCCGGCGCCAACGCTTTGATCCCGCGCTCAGGGTCGCCCTTGATCACATACTCAGGTACCCACCAGCCTTCGGTGGCGCCTTTGACCGTATCGCCCAAACCGAACACCTTGCCTTCGGCGGCCGCCTTGACCCACGCCGGACTACGCCCGGCCCATTCTTCGCCAATCACCTGGATATCGTTTTTCGCCAATGCGGCCTCAAGGCTGACCGTACTGCCGGGCAACGTGTCGGTCGGGTAGCCATAGCCTTTTTCAACGATCAGGCGCAGCACTTCGGTGATGAAACTGCCGCTCTCCCAGGTGATGTCGCCGAAGTGGATCGGCGTGGTTTTTTCCGTAGCCGAAACAGCACCAACGCTGAGGCTCAGAGCCAGCAACGACGTGCCGAGCAGGGTTTTGATCGATCTCATGCGGACCTCTTGTCTTGCAGGAATTGGTTGGCGCTGTGGCGATCGCACAACGCTTGGGAACGGTTCATGTAAACGCTGACCGAGCGCTGGGAGATACCCAGTTCGGTGGCGATTTGCGGGTAGGTCAGGCCGTCGATGCGGGCGAGCAGAAACGTCGCGCGGACTTTGCCGGGCAAGCGCTGCAAGCTGTGGTCGAGTCGAGTGAGCGTTTGCGATTGCTGGACGAATTCTTCAGGCGAGGCGGCGTAATCAATGTCGATTGACTGGCGATGACGACGCTCCAGATCAGCACGTCGCCAGCGCTGATACAGCAGACGCTGGGCGATGGTCGTCAGCAAGGCGCGAGGTTCACGAATGGCCGTCAGTGCCGGGGCCTCGAGCAATTGGGCGAAGGTTTCGGCGGCAATGTCTTCGCTGCCGGCCGCGTCATGCAGATGACGGTGCAGATAAGCACAGAGCCAGCGATAGTGGGCGCGAAACAGGCCGTCCACGGTGTGACGATGGGAAAGGTCGGCGCCGGACATAGGGGCTCCTTGATGAGGGGTCGCTGAATGTCCGGTGTTCCGGTGGCGCGATCGTAGCAAGGCGCCTTATTCTTTAATAATATTTAAATTTCATTTTTATATTCTATTCGAGAATATAAAAACTAAAGATCGCAGCCTTTGGCAGCTCCTACAGGTGTACGCATTCGATGTAGGAGCTGCCGAAGGCTGCGATCTTTTAGCGTAAGTGGCTATAGCCCCATTCTTCAGCCTCACGTTGATAGTCGAGCAAGATCTGATAATCGCTTTCGCTGGCAGCAAGCACCTCAGGCAACCCCAAGGTCTGCGCGACCTCGGGCAGTTCGCGCAAAGTCAGATTCATCATCCGCCGCAACGTCTCAACCTGCTCGTCCGTGGCGCTGGCGACGGTAATGAACGGCAGGGTCGGGCTCAGGGCGCTGCGCGCAATCACCCGCAAGGCGCTGACCTCTTGCGGCGCATGCTGCGCCAGGTAGGCGTAGGTAACGCTGTCGATGGCAGCCAGATCAGCGCGGTTTTCGCGCAGCCAGCGCAGGCTCTCGCGATGGCCGCCGCTGATGCCGACCGAGGCGAAGAACTGCCCGTTTTGCTGCAACGACGCCAGACGCTGACGCAGCAGGTTCATGCCACTGTTGGAATCTTCGCTGTTTATTACCCCTCGACTGTTTTGAAAGTCCGCTAGCGTTTTGCGTGAGTCATCAGCGCGGCTGAGGATCAGGCTGCAATGGTAGCCGGCGCTGGCGTCGGGGAGTTCGTAGCGAGGACGTCCGACGATGCGCACTTGTCCGCGCAAAGCGGTCATCAGCGGATAGCCGCAGGTTTGCGTGAGCAGCAGATCGGGTGATAACCAGAGTTCGGGCAACGACAGGCCTTCAGCGCTCAGGCGAGTGTGGCCAAGCAGCTCAAGGATGCGCGCAATCCAGCGCTCATTCGCCACGCGGATTGACTCGGGGGCGATGTACATCAGGAGTTCGGTGTGGTGTTGAGCCATACACATATTTTCCGAGTTACAAATAGCCAATGGGGGAGCGAGCCTGCTCGCGAAAGCGGTGCATCAGTGACATCTTCGGCGCCTGACACACCGCTATCGCGAGCAGGCTCACTCCTACAGGGTTTTGTGGTGTTCTTGGGTTAGTGGTAAGGATGCTCGGGGCTGTCGATTGGCTTCAAAACATGGCGTCGCCAGAACTCGCCATACCCGCGCACGAGAAACCCGCCACTGCGCGCGATCCATTGCTCGCGATGCATCCGGTAAACCTTGGGCAAGTCGTACCACGCAAGCTTGGGCAAGTCGTGATGCACCAGATGAAAATTCAGATTCAGAAATAACCAGCGCCACGGCCAAGCCGCTTCGTTCAACACCGTGCGCTGTTCGGGTTGTGCGTGGGGACGGTGTTCATAGTAGGAGCGGATCATCGCGATCGACAACGCCGGCACGCTGATCAGCAGCAGGTAATGCCAGACCGGCAGCACGCTGACACGGGCGACAAACCACAGCATCAATAATGTAAACGCACCATGAGTCAACCACATCAACCAGGCTTGGCGCTCGCCGTTTTTCAGCTGCTGCAACTGTTCTTTGGCCAACGCTAGCAGCGCTAGCGGGGCGCCAATCAGGAAGCGTCCGAGCACGGTTTTGTTCAACCAATGCAAGCTGCGCTCGAACAGCGAACTGCGCTGCCAGCCAACGCGGGTCAGATAGCGGCTTTCCGGATCGACGCCGGGCACAGTCAGATCCTCATCGCGGTGATGCAACAAATGGCTGTCGCGATACAGCGTGTACGGATACCACACGGCAAACGGCGCGTAGCCAAGGATCTTGTTGAAGCGCACCCAGCGCGTCGGATGCCCGTGCAGCAACTCGTGCTGCAACGACAGCCACAGCACCAGCAACGGGATCAGCAACAGCGTGCTCAAGCCACGACCGAGCCAGTGACTATTGAGAACAATGGCAAACCAGGCGCCATAGACGCCGATCAGCAACAGCCAGGTCGGCCATTCGGTGCGGGCGGTAAAGCGTTGGCGCAGGGTTTCGATCTGCTGACGATGGGCGGCGTCGAAGTAATGGGGCATGGCATTGCTCGGAACGGGATTCTTGCCCTTCTGTGCAACGACGATGCGCAATCTTGCAGATTATTTTCGGGTTCAGGCAGGAGCCCGAGAACCGGGCTCCGGAAAGGCGTGATCAGTGACCGAAGATGTCGACCTTTTTGGCTTTCTTCTCTGCGCGTTTTTCAATCGCGGTCTTGGCCGGTTTCTTCTTCGCGGCTTTCTTTGAATCCATACCTTTGGACATGATGCGTACTCCACTCACAGGGGATGTAGGCTCAGGTATACACCTATCCTGTTGCGTGCGTTCTTTTATAATCGCCGCTTTCAACGCCGACAGTCCGATCCCATGCCCGACACCCAATACAGCCTGCTCGACGAGTCGTTATGGCCGTTGATGAACAAGTTTTACCGCAGCCATCAATCGTCGATGAAAGCTGTTCGCGATGCGCAGCTGTGGGTCGCGCGACGGGGAGAAATTGTTGCCGCGCTGTGCTTGCGGCCGGTCGCGGGCGGGCACTGGTTGACCGGGCTTTTTGTTGATCCGGGATGTCGTGAGCAGAGGATTGCCGCACAGTTGATCGCGGCGGCGGTGCAGAATGTGAGCGAGCCGGTGTGGCTGTTCTGCCATCCGGATCTGCGTGAGTTTTATGAGCGGCGCGGGTTCACCTTCGACCCGGCGCTGCCCCAGGCGATGGCGGAGCGCTTGAGCCGGTATGCGCGGAGCAAGCCGATGATTGCGATGGAGCTGAGACCGTCAATCTGATGCAAAACCCTGTAGGAGTGAGCCTGCTCGCGATAGCGGTATGTCAGTGACATTTTCGGTGACTGACATACCGCTATCGCGAGCAGGCTCACTCCTACACGGGGATTGTGGTGTTCTCGGGGGATTAGTCGTCTGCTGCGGGATCGAGGTCCGGGAACATCACTTCGGTAAAACCGAACTTAGTGAAGTCGGTGATCCGCGACGGGTACAACCGACCGATCAGGTGATCGCATTCGTGCTGCACAACCCGTGCGTGGAAGCCCGACGCAGTGCGCACAATCGGCTCGCCCTTCGGATCAAACCCTTCATAGCGAATCTGCTGATAACGATCCACCGCACCGCGCAACCCCGGTACCGACAGACAGCCTTCAAAGCCCTCTTCCGTCAGCGGACTCAACGGTGTGATCAGTGGATTGATCAGGATCGTCTGCGGCACCGCTTCAGCGTCCGGGTAACGTTCGCTGTGTTCGAAACCAAAGATCACCAGTTGCAGATCGACACCGATCTGCGGCGCAGCCAGGCCGACACCACCGACGCTTTCCATGGTCTGGAACATGTCGTCGATCAGTTGCCACAGCTCAGGGCTGTCGAACATCTCGGCCGGCACGGGTGGGGCGATACGCAGCAGGCGCTCGTCGCCCATTTTCAGAATTTCACGAATCATGATCAGACTTCGTCAGTGTCCGGCTTGAGCGAATGATCGCGGCCCAGGCCCGAGACGTGTTGTTTGGGATGTTCATCGAGTTCGCCGGGGACTTTCTCACCCGCATCCTTGCCCTCGCTGGACATGTGCTCGATCACCGCATTCATCTCGGCGCCAAGCAACAGCACCGCGGCGGAAATGTAGAAATACAGCAACAGCACGATGATCGCCCCGATGCTGCCATACATCGCGTTGTAGTTGGCGAAGGTTTTCACGTAGAACGCGAACCCCAACGAGGCGATGATCCACACCACCACGGCCAGCACCGAACCGGGGGTGATGAAGCGGAACTCCTGTTTGACGTCGGGCATGACGTAGTAGATCAGTGCCACGGCGACCATCATCAGAATCACGATCACCGGCCAGCGCGCAATCGTCCACACGGTGACGATGAAGTCTTCCAGACCCACCTGCGCGGCGATCCAGCCCATCACTTGCGGCCCGAGCACCATCAGCGCGGCGGCCACCAGCAGCATGCCGGCAATGCCGACGGTGTAGACAATCGACAGCGGGAAACGCTTCCAGATCGGCCGGCCCTCGACCACGTCGTACGCGGCGTTCATCGCGCTCATCATCAAGCGCACGCCCGCGGAAGCGGTGTACAGGGCGATAACGATACCGACTGAAAGCAAGCCACCCTTGGACTGCTGCAACTGGTCGATCACCGGGTTGACCTGCTCCAGCGCCTGTGGCGGCAGGACCAGTTCCGATTGCAGGCGCAGCCAGGAGAAGAAGTCCGGCAGGTGCAGGAAACCGATCAGGGCAATCAGAAACAGAATGAACGGGAACAGCGAGAACAGCATCTGGTAGGCCAGTGCCGAGGCGTAGGTCGACATCTCGTCGTCGACGAATTCAGTGACCGTGCGCACCATCACCCGGTGCAGGGGCAGACCTTTCATGTCCGGAAAAATCATTCGCGTCTCCTTTCGCCGCAATACAGGTTGAAGTCGTGGCGACTCAGGGGCCGTTTTTTACATCAAGGTAGCCTGTTTGGCGAACCTTGCCGGGTCTCTGCAGAATTTCGACACAAAAACGGCCATCCTTGGATGGCCGTTCTTGTCTTTCGTTCAAGGCTGAATTACGCCTTGTCGACGCCTTTTTTGACCGCGTCCTTGGCTTTGCCGACCGCTTGCTGGGCCTCACCTTTTTTCTCTTGAATCTTGCCTTCGGCCTGCAGCTTGCTGTTGTCGGTGGCTTTACCGACGCCTTGCTTAACGTTGCCGACCGCTTCGTTGGCCATGCCTTTTACTTTATCGCCTGTGCTACTCATGGTGTTTCTCCTTGGTGCAATTAGGGGGAAAAGTCAGTACGTAATGATTGACTGGCCGGGTTTGCGCCAAGTTTCATTTATTTTCAGGGGTTCATTTCGTCGTGGCGTGCAGGTTGGGCTTTATGTTTGCGTGCGTAGCCCCGAGAATGCGCAACATATGGGCGCCAAGCGCCAGGAACTGATCCCGCAGGAATGTTATGAAACTCGATAAAACGCAGGCCATCGCCCGACGCAACAAGGAACTGGGCGGTGCCGTGCTCGGCACCAACAACTGCCATTTCGCCGAACTGAACCGTAACCGCAACATCTGGTGGTTCGACCTGCCAGTGTCGCGTTTGGCCATCGGTCAGTACGAGTGGATTCACTTGCTGATGCACACGCCGGCCACTGACGAACTGCTGCACCTGAAAGTGCCGACGGTGTTCCTGCGCGAAAAGCTTGAAGGGCTGGTGATTCGCAACGAAGGCAAGCGTAAAGCGGCATTGAGCCTGGAATTGAGTGCGGACAAGGATTCGTATCTGCAGGACATGCGTCCGGCGGGGACTAACGTGAATTTTGCGCCGTTCCGTCAGTAGGATTTGTGCTGTCCCCTTTTCCCCTCACCCTAGCCCTCTCCCAAGGGAGAGGGAACTGACCTAGGTGTCTGGACTAGGTACACCGACCTGAAATATCGAGTCGAACTCAGATTCTGAAAAGCCCCCGATCAGCTCCCTTCCCCCTCGCCCCCCCTGGGGGAGAGGGTTGGGGTGAGGGGGTAGATTTACCGAGCACTGCAAATCTACAGCCTGCCCCAACAAAAAGCCCCGCATCTGCGGGGCTTCGTGTTTTAGGCGGCGGACTTGGCCTTGATCTTCTTCAGCTCTTCATCACGCAACTCGCGGCGCAGGATCTTGCCGACGTTGGTGGTCGGCAGCGCATCGCGGAATTCCACCGAACGCGGCACCTTGTAGCCGGTGACGTTGGCACGCATGTGCTCCATCACCGTTTCCTTGGTCAGCGTGACGCCCGGCTTGGCAACGATGAAGATCTTGATCGCCTCGCCCGACTTCTCGTCCGGCACGCCGATGGCCGCGCACTGCAACACGCCCGGCAGGGTCGCCAGCACGTCTTCCAGTTCGTTCGGGTAGACGTTGAAACCGGAGACCAGAATCATGTCTTTCTTGCGATCGACGATGCGCATGTAGCCGTCCGGCTGGATCAGCGCGATGTCACCGGTCTTCAACCAGCCTTCGCTGTCGAGCATTTCATCGGTGGCTTCCTGACGCTGCCAGTAACCCTTCATCACTTGCGGGCCTTTGACGCACAGCTCGCCGATTTCACCCAACGGCTGCTCGACACCGGCATCGTCGATGACTTTGCACAGTGTCGATGGCACCGGAATACCGATGGTGCCGATCTGGATGTTCTGGATCGGGTTGACCGTGGCCACCGGACTGGTTTCGGTCATGCCGTAACCTTCACAGATAGCGCAACCGGTCACCGCTTTCCAGCGCTCGGCAGCAGCCAGTTGCAGGGCCATGCCGCCGGACAAGGTGACTTTCAGCGCAGAGAAATCCAGCTTGCGGAAACCTTCGTTGTTGCACAGCGCCACGAACAGCGTGTTGAGACCGACGAAACCGCTGAACTTCCACTTCGACAGTTCCTTGACCATCGCCGGCAGGTCGCGCGGGTTGCTGATCAGGATGTTGTGGTTGCCGATCAGCATCATCGCCATGCAATGAAAGGTGAACGCATAGATGTGGTACAGCGGCAGCGGCGTGATCAGGATTTCGCAACCTTCATTGAGGTTGGAGCCCATCAGCGCTTTGCACTGCAGCATGTTGGCGACAAGGTTGCGATGGGTCAGCATCGCGCCTTTGGCCACGCCAGTAGTGCCGCCAGTGTATTGCAGCACCGCAACGTCGCCGCTGTGCGGATTGGCTTCGGCCACCGGCTGGCCCTGGCCCTTGCTCAGCACGTCGTTGAACTTGACGGCTTTGGGCAGGTGATAGGCCGGCACCATTTTTTTCACGTACTTGATGACGCTGTTGATCAGCAGACGCTTGATCGGCGGCAACAGGTCGGCGACTTCAGTGACGATAACGTGTTTGACGCCGGTTTTCGGCACCACGGCTTCGGCCAGGTGCGCCATGTTCGCCAGGCACACCAGCGCCTTGGCGCCGGAGTCATTGAATTGGTGTTCCATTTCCCGCGCGGTGTACAGCGGGTTGGTGTTGACCACGATCAGCCCGGCGCGGATCGCACCGAAGACGGCCACCGGGTACTGCAGAACGTTGGGCAGTTGCACGGCGATTCGATCGCCGGGCTGCAAATCGGTATGCTGTTGCAGATACGCGGCAAACGCACCGGACAATTCGTACAATTCACCGTAGGTGATTGTCTTGCCCAGGTTGCTGAAAGCCGGTTTGTTGGCGAAGCGTTGGCAGGATTGCTTCAACACTGCCTGAATGTTCGGATACTCGTCCGGATTGATGTCGGCAGCAATTCCAGCCGGGTATTTATCCTTCCAAAAGTCTTCGATCATGGAAGCCCACTCCTCAGCAACGCGAATTCTTCACCGCATTTGATGCGATTATTATTGGTGTGTGTTTGGTATTGGTGAATCTGGCTTTTATATAGGCCGAGAAGTCACAAAGCGCGCCGAGAGTAGCAGCTTTGCCAAGGGTCGACTAGAGCCAAAAGCGGCCCCTACAGTCATTATCATGACTCAAGACTATCTAGCAGTCATTTTAGAGCAAAAATCCTAGAACAACCTTAAAGCCCCGGTTTTCGGGGACTTAAAGCAAAAGATCGCAGCCTTCGGCAGCTCCTACAGGAAATGTATTCCAAGGTAGGAGCTGCCGCAGGCTGCGATCTTTTTGCTTCTGGTCTTAAGCGATATCGCGCAACTCGCGCCGCAGAATTTTCCCGACAGGCGTCATCGGCAATGACTCACGCAACACAATGTGTTTCGGCACTTTGTAAGCGGTGAAATTCTCTTTGCAGTAGGCTTTGAGCTCTTCAAGACTGACCCCCGTTTCCCGCGCCACCACAAACAACTTCACCGCCTCGCCCGAGCGCTCGTCCGGCACGCCGATCACTGCGCAATTGGCGACTTTCGGATGCGCCATCACCACGTCTTCGATTTCATTGGGGTACACGTTGAAACCGGAGACGATGATCATGTCCTTCTTGCGATCGACGATTCGCACAAAACCGTCCGGATCGATCACCGCAATGTCACCGGACTTGAACCAGCCCTCGGCATCCAGCACTTCGGCGGTGGCTTCCGGTTTGTGCCAGTAGCCCTTCATGATCTGCGGGCCCTTGATGCACAACTCGCCGCGCTCGCCCATCGGCTGTTCGACACCGTCATCGTTGATGACTTTCAGCAACGTGCCCGGCACCGGCAAACCGACCGTGCCCAGACGCGATTGATCGCCGTACGGGTTGGTACAGGCCACCGGTGAAGTTTCGGTGAGGCCGTAACCTTCGGTGATGCGGCAACCGGTTATTTGCTCCCAGCGCTCGGCGGTGGCCTTGACCAGCGCGGTGCCGCCGGAGTTGGTGAGCTTCAGACTGGAGAAATCGAGGGTCTTGAAATCCGCGTGATCCATCAGCGCCACGAACAAGGTGTTCAAGCCCAGCAGCGCCGAGAAGCGCCAGTTCTTCAACTCCTTGATGAAGCCGGCAATGTCGCGCGGGTTGGTGATCAGCACGTTGTGGTTGCCGGAAACCATCATGCACATGCAGTTCGCCGTGAACGCATAGATGTGATACAGCGGCAGCGGCGCAATCATCACTTCCTGGCCTTCGCGCAGCAGCGGCTGGCCGTCCGGGCCGAGTTGCGCGAGACAGGCGCGCACTTGCTGCATGTTCGCCACCAGATTGCCGTGAGTGAGCATCGCGCCTTTGGCCAGGCCGGTGGTGCCGCCGGTGTATTGCAGCACGGCGATGTCGTCGAGACCGACCTTAAGCGGCTTGACCCCAAGGCCACGGCCCATGCGCAGTGCACTTTTGAAGGAGATCGCCTGCGGCAGCGAATACGCCGGGACCATTTTCTTCACTTTACTGACCACGGTGTTGACCAGCCAACCCTTGGCAGTGGGCATCAGGTCGCCCATCTTCGCTTCGATCAGGTATTGAATGTCGGTGTCGGGCAGCACTTCCTGGACTTTCTGGCCGAACATGTTCAGGTACACCAGTGCTCGTGCGCCGGAATCCTTGAACTGATGGCGCATCTCCCGCGCGGTGTACAGCGGGTTGGTGTTGACCACGATCAGCCCGGCACGCAGTGCACCGAACACGGCAATCGGGTAATGCAGGACGTTGGGCATCTGCACCGCAATGCGATCGCCCGGAACCAGATCGGTATGCGCCTGCAGGTAACCGGCGAAGGCGGCGCTCTGACGCTCGAGTTCAGCGTAGGTCAGGGTGATGCCCATGTTGCTGAACGCCGGGCGATCAGCGAACTTCTTGCAGGAACGCTCGAACACCTCGATCACCGACTTGAACTCTCCCATGTCGATGTCCAGCGGTACGCCGGCCGGGCGTTTGTCGTTCCAGAAATCAGGTTGCATTGTTCTTGTCCTCTTTACCTGAGCTGATCCGGGGCCGCTTTCTGTCATTTCTGAAAAAGCGGAGCTTCACGGACACTAGCAGTTATGGCCATTGAGGCAAATATGGGCAAAGCCGTCATTGATCGTGTGAATCTTCCTGCCGTGGCGTGGGCTGATCAGACGCGCTATACAATGATCCGACTCTGAGCAAAGGAATCGCCATGATCCACGACACCCTATGGCTGGACGCGAGTGACCGCAGCCGCCTGTTCGTCAATCAATGGCTGCCGGCGGCGCCGTTGAAAGCAGTGATCCTGCTGGCCCATGGCATGGCGGAACACAGCGGCCGCTACGCACGACTGGCCGACACGTTTTGCGACAAAGGATATGGCGTGTATGCGCCGGATTTACGCGGACATGGCAAAACCGCCAATCACGGTACCCTCGGCCACTTCGCCGATGACGATGGCTGGTGCAAAGTGCTCGGCGATCTGGCCAGCCTCAATCAGCACATCGGCCAGCAGCACCCCGGCGTGCCGATCATCCTGCTGGGCCACAGCATGGGCAGTTACATCGCCCAAGGTTATTTGCTGCATCACAGCGCCAGTCTGCACGGAGCGATTCTCAGTGGTTCCAACTTTCAGCCCGTTGCGCTGTACCGCGCTGCGCGGCAGATCGCCCGCCTGGAAAAACTCCGTCAGGGTGGCAAGGGCCGCAGTGCGCTGATCGAATGGCTGTCGTTCGGCTCATTCAATAACCAATTCAAACCGGTGCGCACACGCTTCGACTGGCTCAGCCGCGATCCGGCGGAGGTCGACTTGTACGCCAACGACCCGCTGTGTGGCTTTCGCTGCACCAATCAACTGTGGATCGACCTGCTCGGCGGCTTGCAGCAGATCAGCAAAGCGTCCAATCTCGCGCAGATCGATCCGGGCCTGCCGCTGCTGGTAATCGGCGGCGAATGTGATCCGGTGAGTGAAGGCAAGCGTCTGACAGATCTGGCCAATGCCTTGCGCACGGCCGGCAGCCAGCACCTGCAACTGAAGATCTACCCGCAGGCGCGGCACGAATTGTTCAACGAAACCAATCGCGACGAAGTGATCGCTGATGTGCTGGCCTGGATCGATCAGGCCCTGAGCCATCCGCGCCCTCAGCGCAGCGAATAATTTTTTGTGGATTCACTGAATCCGTCACAGGAATCGAGACCGATGACCCAGGTTACCAACATCCCTTACGAAGCCCTCGAAGTCGGCCAGACCGCCAGCTACAGCAAGACCGTCGAAGAACGCGATATTCAACTGTTCGCCGCCATGTCCGGCGACCACAACCCGGTGCACCTTGACGCCGAATTTGCCGCCGCGAGCATGTTCAAGGAGCGTATCGCTCACGGTATGTTCAGTGGCGCGCTGATCAGTGCCGCCGTTGCCTGCGAGCTGCCTGGGCCGGGGACTATTTATATCGGTCAACAGATGAGCTTTCAGAAGCCGGTGAAGATCGGTGACACGCTGACCGTGCGTCTGGAAATTCTCGAGAAGCTGCCGAAGTTTCGTGTGCGCATTGCCACTCGTGTGTTCAACCAGCGCGATGAGTTGGTAGTGGATGGTGAGGCGGAGATTCTGGCGCCGCGTAAGCAGCAGACCGTAACACTGCCAACGCTGCCGGCGATTAGTATTGGCTGATTGATTGGTGGTGTGTCAGTGAGCGCTTTTCCCCCTCACCCCAGCCCTCTCCCCCTGGGGGGCGAGGGGGAAAGGGAGCCGATCTCGATGCTTTTCAAAACCTGAGTTCACCTCAGATCGTTCAAGTCGGTGTATCTCCCACATTCACCCCAATCAGTCCCTTCTCCCCCAAGGGGCGAGGGGGAAAGGGAGCCGATCTCCGTGGTTTTCAGATCTTGAGTTCGACTGGATATTTCAGGTCGGCGTACCTCGACAGAACACCTGGATCAGTCCCCTCTCCCTCCGGGAGAGGGCTAGGGTGAGGGGCCCTTGCTTTGGCTTTCCCCCAGACATAAAAAAACGCCAGACTAGCTGGCGTTTTTTATAACCGAAAAGCGCTTACGAACGAGCACGAGCCTGGTTACGCAGGGCTTTCACCTGGTCGTGGTTGCGTTGTACGCCGTGGTATTGGCGTTCAACCAGATCACGAATACCCACCAGGTTGTGCTTGGTGATTTTCTCGAGGGCTTCTTTGTAGGCCTTCAGTGCGTGGTCTTCACCGCGCTCGGCTTCGTTCAGCACAGCTTCTTCGTCCTTGCCGGTGAACATGGCTTTGACGTCGACCCAACGACGGTGCAGGTCACCGCTGACGCTGGTGGAAGTTTCCGGATCGCCGCCCAGCTTGCGAACTTCGGCCTGCAGTTCTGCTGCAGCGGTTGCGCAATCGGCAGAGCGGGTGACAAACAGGGTTTTCAGTTCTGGATGTTTGATGTCTTCGGCGCAAGTCTTGAACCCTTCCTGACCGTCCTTGCAGGTTTCAATCAGGTCATTGAGTACAGAGATGGCTTCTTTATTCATGTCGGTCATTTTTCAATTCCTTGCGATTGGTTGAAGATGCAAGGGATATTGCAGTGTGCGTGCCAGCTTTTTATTTATAAAATTCCTTTAATTATCAATTAGTTAAAGATAAGTGAACTATCTGTATCACGGTTATTTGCATGATCTGTCATTTGGCCTGCATGCAGAATGCCTGTATTTTCCAAGCTGATTTGAAGCCAGACGAAATCCCTGATGAATCCCGAAAAACTCGAACTGCTGATCACCCGCGAAATGCCCTTCGGCAAGTACAAGGGCCGAATCATTGCCGACCTCCCGGGGCCGTACCTGAACTGGTTTGCCCGTGAAGGTTTCCCTCACGGCGAACTCGGCGGCCTGCTCGCGCTGATGCAGGAGATCGACCATAACGGCCTCTCGGACTTGCTCGAACCGCTGCGCGCCAAACACGGCAAACCTGCCCCGCGCCATTGAAGCGCCCTCCTCTCTAGAGTCAGCCGACCATGCCCGATAACACCCGCCGTGCCCGTGACGAAGCCTTCTGGCAAACGTTCGCCGACCGTTACGACGTTCAACCCGGTCCCGTGAACCTGGAAAACGGTTACTTCGGGCGCATGTCGCGCACAGTAATCGAGGAATACCAGCGCAATATCGAGCTGATCAACACCAGCAATTCGGTGTACGTGCGCCAGCGTTTCGAGCAGCACGACAACCTCGATATCCGTGCGCAACTGGCCGAGCTGATCGGTGTGCGCGCGCAGAGCGTAGCCTTCACCCGTAACGCCACCGAAGGCCTGCAGTCGCTGATCCGCAACTACAACCGCTTGCAACCGGGCGATCAGGTGCTGATCAGTGATCTGGAATACGACACGGTCAAAGGCGCCATGCGCTGGCTGGCCAGACATCGTGGCGCAGAGGTGATCGAGATTGCCCACGCGCACCCAGCGAGTTACGACAGCCTGGTGGAGACTTACCGCGAAGCGTTCAGCGGCCACCCGAAGATCAAGCTGATGGCCCTGACTCACGTCACTCACCGCACCGGCCTGGTCATGCCGGTACAAGCCATCGCCGCGCTCGCCAAAGAGCATGGCGTCGATGTCATCCTCGACGGCGCCCATGCGCTCGGTCAGATCGAGTTCGATCTTGATGCCCTCGGCATCGCTTTCGCCGGATACAACCTGCACAAATGGATCGGCGCACCGCTCACCCTCGGCTTCCTCTATATCGCGCCGCAACGCTTGATCGATATCGATCCGGACATGGATGAAATGCATTACCCGGCCAATGATATCCGTGCGCGCACGTCGTACAGCACGCCCAACATTCCAGCACTGATGACCTTGCCGCTGGTGTTCGAGGAGCACCGCTCCCTCGGCGGTGCACCGGCCAAAGGCGCTCGCGTCAATTATCTGCGCAATCTGTGGGTCAGCGCGGTAAGGCACTTGCCGGGCATCGAAGTCATGACGCCAGACGATCCAAGGCTGTATTGCGGCATCACATCGCTGCGTTTCACCCGGCACGACGATCAACAAGCGATGGCAGAGCGCCTGCTCAATGATTACAACCTGTTCACCGTGGTGCGTAACGGCGCCGCCAGCGGACCGAGCATCCGCATTACACCGGGGCTGACCACCACCGCTGGCGACATGCAGTTGCTGGTCCGCGCGCTGAACGAGCTGCGCTAAAACACCGCGCCCGTGGACTTCTCGTAACCTGCAAGGCCGATCTGCGACGACACCGCAAAGGTGTCGACGCCGATCGTCAGGCTGCCGAAGTAGCCGTCCTCAAGACCTTCCCCGCCAATCGCTCGCAACGACAGCCGCGAGGCGTCATCGCCCACCGCTTCACAGCCACATACACTGGGAAGATGCAGGCGTCCTGCCCAGGCCTCCTGATGTGACTGCGGGTGTTGATCATCACTGGCGATGCACACGGTCATGGCGATGCACGAGGCCCCGCCAGAGTGCTGATCCGGGTAAATACTGGTAAACCGCACGATGCCTTGGCTGTCGGTCGACTGGGCGCCGCACAGGCTGTCGGCGCCGATGTTCTGTTCGATCCGGACCTCGGCGCCAACCACTGGCTCACCGGTCATGGCGTCGACCAGGACCAGACGTAAAATCAGGGGCAGGCCTTCGATGCCGCCACTGATGTTGCGCACCTTGCCTTCGGTTTTGCGCCAATCGAAGCTGCCAGGGATATGAGTGTGCCGTTGCCGAAGAGGCTGATGGGGCAAGTCTGCTGATTGATGGTCGTCCATGAGGCGTTCTCTCTTCCGTAAGATGAACGCAGATTAGCGCCACGCCAACGCGGTTGTGCGGTAACTATGTATCGCGTCGTAACGGTGTCGATGTAGGCGCTGCCGAAGGCTGCGATCTTTTGATGTTGGCGCTCAAGAGCAAGGTCAAAAGATCGCAGCCTCGTTTCACTCGACAGCTCCTACATAGCTTCTACATAGCAATTTTCAGGCAAAAAAAAACGGTGCACCGACCAAGCGCACCGTAAAGCCGTAGAACACACAACGAAGTGTCTGGTAACAATCAGTCCAGCAGCGCCAACGCTTCGGCGGTGCATTCCTGAATGCGCGCCCAGTCGCCGTTCTTGATCCACTCCGGATCAAGCATCCAGCTACCGCCGACGCACATGACGTTTTTCAGCGCCATGTAGCTCTTGATGTTGGCCGGGCCGACGCCGCCAGTCGGGCAGAATTTCACTTCGCCGAACGGGCCGCCGAGGGCCTTGATTGCCGCCACGCCACCGCTGACCTCAGCCGGGAACAGCTTGAAGCGGCGATAACCCAGACCATAACCTTCCATGATGCCGGAGGCGTTGCTGATGCCCGGCAACAGCGGAATCGGGCTGTCGACGCTGGCTTCGAGCAAGTCACGGGTAATGCCCGGGGTGACGATGAATTGCGAACCGGCCGCTTCGGCAGCGGCCAGCATGTTGCGATCCAGTACGGTGC
This sequence comes from Pseudomonas sp. IT-P395, assembly GCF_949767675.1. NCBI lineage: Bacteria > Pseudomonadati > Pseudomonadota > Gammaproteobacteria > Pseudomonadales > Pseudomonadaceae > Pseudomonas > Pseudomonas sp. IT-P395. Next base: position 107,010 of record NZ_CATKPW010000005.1, on the reverse strand, counting down.
CGGCACCGGTCATCAGTTCCGGGCGCTGTTCGCGCAGAATCTGGATCGCCTTGAGGCCGAACTGCGAACGCAGGGTCACTTCCAGCGCGGTCAGACCACCGGCAGCCAGAGCGTCGGCCAGTGGCAGCACGTCCTGTTCGCGAGCGATGGTGATCACCGGCAGGATCCGCGCCTTGGCGCAGAGGCTGTCGATCAGGGCAACTTTGTCCGCCATGGAAACGGTCGGGGATGGGGTTGTCATAGCGGCTGTTCCTTGGCTCATGGGCACCAGTAAATCTCTAACGTAGATTGCAGAAACGCGCGCACCGGCATGGTGGCGACGTCGTCGGATGCCAGTGCGGCATTCAGGGTGGTCAGTTTCGACTGACCGGAAATCGACAGAATCTTGTGCTTCGCAGAGGCCAGCAGCGCTCGGCTCATGGTCAGACGCTGACGCGGCACGCTCGGCGCCAGCATTGGCCAGCAACGACGCGCGCCATCAGCCTGCAAGGCTTCGGTGAGGTTCGGGCTGTCGGGGAACAGCGACGCGGTGTGGCCGTCATCGCCCATGCCCAGCACCAGCACATCAATCGGCGGCAATTCCGCGAGCAAGCGATCAGCCTGTTCAGCAGCCTGCTCGACGTTGGCCGCCGCGCTATAAAGGCTGAGGAACTGCGCCTTGGCCGCCGGGCCTTTGAGCAAATATTGCTTGAGCAAACCGGCATTGCTGTCGGCGTGTTCAATCGGTACCCAGCGCTCATCGGCGAGGGTCACGACGACCTTCGACCAGTCCAGATCCTGCTTGGCCAGGTGCTGGAAAAACGCTACCGGACTACGACCGCCAGACACCACCAGCACCGCGTTGCCGCGTGCCGCAATGGCCTCGCTCAATTGCTTGGCGACGTTCAGCGCCAGACCTTCGGCCAACAGCACCGGGCTCTTGTATTCGTGAGCGTTCACGCCCGCAGGCAGTTGCACATCAGATATCGCCATACCACGACCTCCCGTCCCGCGTGATCAATGCAATGGAGCTCATCGGCCCCCACGACCCGGCCGCATACGGCTTGGGCGCGTCACCGGATTTTTTCCACCCGGCGATCAGCTGGTCACACCACTTCCACGCGGCTTCAATTTCATCTTTACGGACAAACAGGTTCTGATTGCCGTTCATCACTTCCAGCAACAACCGCTCGTAGGCATCGGGGATCCGCGCGCTACGCCAGGTGTCGGAGAAATTCAGTTGCAGCGGCCCGCTGCGCAGTTGCATGCCTTTGTCCAGGCCCTGCTCTTTGGTCATCACGCGCAAGGAAATGCCTTCGTCCGGTTGCAGGCGGATGATCAGTTTGTTGCTGATCTGCAGGCGTTGTTCCGGCGCAAAAATGTAGTGCGACGGTTCCTTGAAGTGGATGACGATCTGCGACAGCTTTTGCGGCATGCGTTTGCCGGTACGCAGGTAAAACGGCACGCCGGCCCAGCGCCAGTTGCGGATGTCGGCACGCAGAGCGACGAAGGTTTCGGTGTCGCTCTGGGTGTTGGAATTCGGTTCTTCGAGGTAACCCGGTACGGATTTGCCTTCGCTGTGGCCGGCGATGTACTGGCCGCGCACGACCTGCGTGGTCAGGCCTTCCGGACTGATCGGCGCGAGCGCCTTGAGCACTTTGACTTTCTCGTCACGGATACTGTCGGCGGACAGGTCAGCCGGCGGGTCCATGGCGATCAGGCAGAGCAACTGCAACAGGTGATTCTGGATCATGTCGCGCAGTTGGCCGGCCTTGTCGAAGTAGCCCCAGCGGCCTTCGATGCCAACCTTCTCGGCCACGGTGATTTCCACGTGGGAGATGTAATTCTGGTTCCACTGGGTTTCGAACAGGCTGTTGGCGAAGCGCAGGGCGATCAGGTTCTGAACGGTTTCTTTGCCCAGGTAGTGGTCGATGCGGTAGGTGCGGTTTTCCGGGAAGAACTGCGCTACCGCGTCGTTCACCTTGCGCGACGATTCGAGGTCGGAGCCGATCGGTTTTTCCAGCACCACACGGGTATTTTCTGCCAGACCGACTTTCGCCAGGTTCTCGCAGATCGCGCCGTACACCGCCGCCGGCGTGGCGAAGTAGGCAATCATGCGTTGCGTGCTGCCGGCCAGTTCGGCCAGCGCCACATAATCTTCAGATCTGAGGAAGTCGACGTGCAGATAGGTCAGGCGTGCGAGAAAACGCTCGGCGACGGCCTCGTCCAGCTCTTTGCCTACATAACGACGCAGTTCGGCGGCGATGAACGCCATGTGCTGTTGCTCGGAACCTTCTTCACGGGCCAACGCGATGATGCGCGTGTCCTCGTGCAGCAGATCAGCGCCATCGAGGTGATAAAGGGCAGGAAACAGCTTGCGCAGGGCCAGATCGCCAAGCGCGCCGAACAAGGCAAAGGTGCACGGTTCAACCGTAATCGAAGGCATGATGTTTGTTCTTTTATCAAGTTAAGCTACAAATACCTTTTTTCAAGGCATCACTCAAGGGAAAATGTAGTAATAACCACAACATTTTCGCAAAATACAGATTCCGAGTGGTGGTCGGTCGGAGCCATCAGTAGGATAGGCCACCGTTACGGGCCATATCAAAGGCCCAATTTGCATAGCCCGGCGCACCTTTGCGCAGGTGAATTAGGAATTCCATATGGACCGCGTGCGAAATTTACTGGAACAGATCCAGAGTCGCCTTGAAGACCTGAACAAGGCCGAACGCAAAGTCGCCGAGGTGATCCTGCTCAACCCGCAGCAGGCCACCCGCTTCAGCATCGCCGCCCTCGCCCAGGCGGCCTCGGTGAGCGAACCGACGGTCAACCGTTTCTGCCGTTCGTTCGGTGTCAGCGGCTATCCCGAACTCAAGCTGCAACTGGCGCAGAGCCTGGCCAGCGGCGCGGCGTATGTCAGCCGCGCGGTCGAGGCCGACGACAATCCCGAGGCGTACACGCAGAAGATTTTCGGCAGCGCCATCGCGTCGCTGGACAGTGCTTGCCAGGCGCTCGATCCGAACCTGATCAGCCGCGCCGTCGACCTGTTGATTCAAGCACGACAGATCCACTTCTTCGGCCTCGGCGCTTCGGCGCCGGTGGCGCTGGATGCGCAGCACAAGTTCTTCCGCTTCAACCTCGCCGTCACCGCGCACGCCGATGTGTTGATGCAACGGATGATTGCCTCGGTGGCGCACACCGGTGAGTTGTTCGTGATCATCTCCTACACCGGCCGTACCCGTGAGCTGGTCGAAGTGGCGCGCATTGCTCGCGAGAACGGCGCTTCGGTGTTGGGTTTGACGGCGGAGAATTCGCCGCTGGCCAAGGCGAGTACCTTGAGCCTGAATATTCCGTTGCCGGAAGACACCGACATTTATATGCCGATGACGTCGCGGATCATTCAGTTGACGGTGCTGGATGTGTTGGCGACCGGGATGACCTTGCGTCGCGGAGTGGATTTCCAGCCGCATTTGCGCAAGATCAAAGAGAGCTTGAATGCCAGCCGGTATCCGGTGGGTGACGAGTTCAACTAAGGCGCTAAAAGCGAAAGCCAACCCTCACCCCAGCCCTCTCCCGGAGGGAGAGGGAGCCGACCGAGGTGTCTTGCGCTATACATCGACCTGAAACACTGAGTCGATTATGGATTCACCGACATTCGTTCATGTCGGTGCATCTCTCGAATATCCCCCATTCGCCCCCTCTCCCTCCGGGCGGTCCGACGTTTCGGGAGGGCTAGGGTGAGGGTATCGGTGTACTTGACACTCTCAAGCCGCCGCCCACGCCTGCAAACTCAAATGCGCCTTCTCCCCCGGCGCCAGATGCAGACTGTCCGTCCCGCCCGCCGCCGCTTCCACGCACACGAACTCGGAAATCTCATCCCACGTCACGCCCAACAACGGCCGCGCTCCCGGATGCCACACCACCGTGTCTGCGCTGTCGCCGGTATCAATGCACAACTCACGCTGCCAGGCGTGATCTTTCAACTGCAATTCGCCGTCGTGCTGGAACACCCGCTGACAGCCGCCATCCACCCGCAACTCACCTTCCTGCTGGCAAACCTGGCGATTCAACTGGTCATAACCCTGCGCCCCTTCGAGCCCAGACAGCGCTATCTCACCGACATCGCCAATACGCCAGTAAGCGTGCAAAGCCTGGCTCAACTGGCACGGCATGTCGTCCTGATGCTCGGTGCTCAGGCGTAATTCCATGCGCTCACCCAGATGCGCGTGCAGGTCGACCTGCCAGTCGCACAGCTGCAATTGCCAGTGCAGGCGCACGCCGTCTTCGGCGCTGCTGCTGTCGAGCAACTTCCAGTCGAGCAAGCGCGCCCAACCATGCGATGGCCAGGCGTTTTCGCTCGGATGACGGCCATACCACGGCCAGCACACCGGCACGCCACCGCGAATGGCACCGACATGCGGCCACTTCGCCGCACACCACAACCACGGCTTTTGCCCACGCGGCTGAAAGTGCAGCAACTGCGCGCCCTGACGACTGAACACCGCCTGACACAGCGGGTGATCGATCACCAAGACGTCGCGCATCTGATAGCGCTCCCAGGCGAACACCGGTTGTTCACGCAGGGATTTGAAGAAGCGTTGTAGCGGATGCTCATGCATTGGCCACGGTTCCGAATTCAACTGTCACGGGGATTACTGCCCCTCAAAAAAAAGCGGACAGCCTGGGCTGTCCGCAAATATGCGCACATAGAGAGGAGCTTATCGCAGACGCGTTAGAACGTAGACTGAATTTTCAGGCCAGCGACCAAAGCGTTATCAACTTCATCCACACCACCCGGGTGAGTGATGTACTGCAGGTTCGGACGTACGGTCAGCCAGTTGGTGACGTGGAAGCCGTAGTTGATCTCGTAGTTGTATTCGGTTTCACGAATCGGCGAGAACACCGGATTGTCGTAATCCGACACACCGTTGGAAGCGTTCAGCAGCTCGGCGTTTTTCTTCACGTCATCGTTGACGTGGATACGTGCCGCGCCGATACCGACGTCATCCTTCGGACGCGCGTCGAACGGGCCTTTGTAGACAAACATCACCGACTGGTAGTTGTCGATGAAGTTGGTGTCTTTGTCGTGGAACGTGGCGTTGGCCGCGATGTTCAGACCGCGGGTCGCATCACCGTTGTGGCTGGTGAGTTGCTGCTGCGCGACGAACCAGTAGCCGCTTTTGCTGCTGTGGGTTTTGTACGCGTCGCCAGTAGTAGCAGCGTCAAAACCGTTGACGTCTTCACGAACGTCGTCGGCATCGGCCGTGCTCTTGTAGTAACCGACGCGGTATTCGCCCGGCAGGCTGTTGACCTTCGGCGACCAGACCAACTCAACCGGCAACACAGTACCTTTGGTGCCGCTGCCGCTGAGTTTGAAGCCGTTGCCGTGTTCCAGCTGCGACGGGTTCTGGTTGTACGCACCGATTTGCGCGTAGAGCTCGTCGTTGATGTTGTACTTCACACGGATCGCGGCCTGGCTGACCGGCCAGTTGTACCAGATGTTGGTTGCCCAGTTACCCACTTGCGAACCGCAGAACGCGAGGTTCTGGAAGTCGCACGGGAAGGTGTTGAAGTCTTCGCCTTCGCCGAAGTAACCGGCCTTGACGTCGAGTTTGTTGTCGAAGAACTGGTGCTGAATCCACAACTGGGTCAGACGCACCATGTGGCCACGACCGTAAACTTCTTGCGAGGAGCTCAAGGTGCCGGCACGCGGATCGCCAACGCGGTCGTTGGAGATGTTGTAACCGTTACGGTTGGTCAGCTGGATCTTCGCCTGGGTGTTATCCCAGCCCCAGAGCTTTTGCAGATCGAGTGCCACGCCCAGACCGAACTGGTCAGCGTAACGCGCGGTCTTGTCGTCGTTGTAGCCACCGTTCAGGTTGCCACCGACTTCCCCAACGTAGTCAGCCTTGATGTCGATACCCTGCTCGATCAGCTTGGTACGCTCGCCACCCCAGTCGCCGGTCATCCATTTCGAATCGGAACTGAAGGCATCCGCCGCCATGGCGTTACCGGCCAGCACCAAGGCCGCCGCAGCCGACACTTGGCAGATCAACCGGGCATTGACGTGTTTCTTTTTCATCCCTACATCCTCGTCTTTATTGTTATTAACTGTTTTTATCTAACGCGGTTTACATAAATTGCGATGGATTACAGGCAATCCACCGCGTGCTCCTTTTGGAATCCAATCCCTGTGGGAGCTGGCTTGCCAGCGATGGCGGTGCTTCAGGCGACTTCCATGTTGGATGTGCCGGCCTCATCGCTGGCAAGCCAGCTCCCACATGACCGCATTCCAGCATTGATCTTCAGCGGCCTTTGAATTGCGCCACGTTCGCAGACCGCGCATCGGTCTGTGGTTGCCCGGCAGTGCCGAGGCGCTCGCCAGTCTTGGCATCGAACAACAACACTTTCGACGGATCGAATTGCAGCGTCAGGCTCTCGCCCACCTGCGGTGCCACGTCCGGCGCCAGACGGCAGCAGACTTTGGTTTCATTCAAATTGACGAACACCAAGGTGTCCGGACCGGTCGGCTCGGTGACCTGCACTTCGGCACGAATGCTTGGCAAGCCATTGCCTTCGCCGTTCGACAGAACGATCTGTTCCGGGCGCAGGCCGAGGATCACTTCGCGATCTTCAAGACCAGCATCCTGCATGCTCATCGGCAATTCGCAACGGGCCTGGCCGCTGTCGAGCAGCGCCAGCAGACGACCGTCCTTGCGTTGCAAACGCAGCGGAATGAAGTTCATCGGCGGCGAACCGATGAAGCTCGCGACGAACAGGTTGGCCGGATCGTTGTAGATCTCTTTCGGCGTACCGAACTGCTGAATGATGCCGTCCTTCATTACCGCAACCTTGTCGCCCAGGGTCATCGCTTCGATCTGGTCGTGGGTCACGTAGACCGTGGTGGTTTTCAGGCGCTGGTGCATCAATTTCATTTCGGTGCGCATCTCGACGCGCAGCTTGGCGTCGAGGTTGGACAGTGGTTCGTCGAACAGATAAATCTTCGGTCGACGTGCCAGTGCACGGCCCATCGCCACACGCTGCTGCTGACCACCGGAAAGCTGACCCGGCTTGCGATTGAGCAAGTGTTCGATCTGCAGCAGTTTGGCCACGCGCGCGACTTCTTCATCGATCGCCGCTTGAGGCATCTTGCGAATCTTCAGGCCGAACTCGATGTTCTCGCGCACGCTCATGGTCGGGTACAGCGCGTAAGACTGGAACACCATGGCGATGTCGCGATCCTTCGGGCTCATACCGCTGACGTCCTGATCGCCGATCATGATCGCGCCACCGGTGATGGTTTCCAGACCGGCGATGCAGTTCATCAAGGTCGATTTGCCGCAGCCCGACGGGCCGACGAGGATCAGGAACTCACCGTCCTTGATCGACAGTTCGATGTTCTTCAGGGTGTCCGGCAGGCCGGCACCGTAGGTCTTGTTTACGTTGCGAAGTTCGAGCGTTGCCATGATTACCCCTTGACTGCGCCGGCCGTCAGCCCGCGCACGAAATACTTGCCTGCGACCACATAGACCAGCAGGGTCGGCAGGCCGGCGATCATCGCCGCTGCCATATCAACGTTGTATTCCTTGGCGCCGGTGCTGGTGTTTACCAGGTTGTTCAGCGCTACCGTAATCGGCTGCGAATCACCGCTGGAGAACACCACACCGAACAGGAAGTCGTTCCAGATCTGGGTGAACTGCCAGATCAGGCAGACCATGATGATCGGCGTCGACATCGGCAGAATGATCCGGCGGAAAATCGTAAAGAAACCCGCGCCGTCCAGACGAGCAGCTTTGACCAGCGCATCCGGAATGCTCACGTAGTAGTTACGGAAGAACAGCGTGGTGAACGCCAGACCGTAAACCACGTGGATAAACACCAGACCGGTGGTGGTGCTCGCCAGGCCCATTTTGCCGAGGGTGAACGAGGCCGGCAGCAGCACGGTCTGGAACGGCAGGAAGCAACCGAACAACAGCAGACCGAAGAACAACTGCGAACCACGGAAGCGCCAGAACGACAGCACATAACCGTTCAACGCACCGATGGCGGTGGAGATGATCACGGCCGGAACGGTGATCTTGATCGAGTTCCAGAAGTAACCGTCAACCGTGGCCCAGGCCTTGACCCAGCCGATGCCGCTGACCACGGTCGGCCAGCTCAACAGGTTGCCGGTGCTGATGTCTTCCGGGGTCTTGAAGCTGGTCAGCAACATCACCACCAGCGGCACCAGATAAAGCAGGACAGCGAGGATCAGCACCGCATAGATCGCGATGCGACTCAGGCTGATAGCAGGTTTGGCAGCGAGACTAGTCATTGCGCTTGGTCCTCAGCTCGGAATACAGGTAAGGCACGATGATCGCGAGGATCGCACCGAGCATCAGAATCGCACTGGCCGAACCCATGCCCATCTGGCCGCGACTGAAGGTGAAGGAATACATGAACATCGCCGGCAGGTCAGAGGAATAACCCGGACCACCGGCAGTCATCGCCGCGACCAGGTCGAAGCTCTTGATCGCGATGTGCGCCAGAATCATCACGGCACTGAAGAAAACCGGACGCAGGCTTGGCAGTACGACTTTCCAGTAGATCATCGGCATGCTCGCGCCATCGATCTGTGCAGCACGGATGATCGATTGATCAACGCCACGCAGGCCGGCGAGGAACATCGCCATGATGAAGCCCGAGGCTTGCCACACAGCGGCGATCACCAGGCAATACACCACGCGATCCGGGTCGATCAGCCAGTCGAGACGGAAGCCTTCCCAGCCCCAGTCACGCAACAATTTGTCCAGGCCCATGCCCGGGTTGAGCAGCCATTTCCAGGCAGTACCGGTGACGATCATCGAGAGCGCCATCGGGTACAGGTAAATGGTGCGGATAAAGCCTTCACGACGGATGCGCTGGTCAAGAAACACCGCCAGCAACACGCCGATCACCAGAGTGATACCGATGAACATGCCGCCGAACACCGCGAGGTTTTTGCTCGCGACCCACCAGCGGTCGTTGTCGAACAACCGCGCGTATTGCGCCAGACCGGCCCACTTGTAGTTGGGCAGGAAAGTCGAGGTGGTGAACGACAACACGAACGTCCACAGGATGTAGCCATAGAAGCCTACCAGCACGATGAACATGCTCGGCGCCAGCACCAGTTTGGGTAGCCAGCGCTGCAATGCATCGAACGGCGAGGCCTTGCTGAACACAGCAACAGAACTCATGGGGAAATCCAGTACGAGAGAAAAGGACTACTTGGGCAACTCGCCCCCTTGTAGGAGTGAGCCTGCTCGCGATTGCGGTGTGTCAGTTGATAAATCTGTTACCTGACCAACTGCTATCGCGAGCAGGCTCACTCCTACCGGGGCCAAGCATTACTTGGCGGACTTGATCGCAGCGCCGAGTTTCTTGGCAGTGTCGGCCGGGTCGGCTTTCGGGTCGTTGATGTAGTTGGTCACGACATCAAAGAACGCGCCTTGCACGGCCAGCGTAGTCGCCATGTTGTGCGCCATGCTTGGTTGCAGGCCACCGGACTTGGCGTCCGCGAGGAAGTCCTTGGCAGCAGTCTGTGCGCAGGAGTCGAAGCCGAGCTTGTCCATGTTGTTCAACATGTCGTTGCGAACCGGGATCGAGCCTTTGTTGATGCTGAAGACTTTCTGGAAGTTTTCACCCAGCACGACTTTGGCGATGTCCTGCTGACCGGCCGCAGTGCCGGCGTCTTTCTGCTTGAACACGGCCAGCGAGTCGATGTTGTAGGTGAACGCCTTGTCGGTGCCCGGGAAAGCTACGCACTCGTAGTCTTTGCCCGCGACTTTCTTGGCGGCGGTCCATTCGGACTTGGCCCAGTCACCCATGATCTGCATGCCGGCCTTGCCGTTGATGACCTTGGCTGCTTCCAGGTTCCAGTCCTGACCTTTGCCGTCGGCGTCCATGTAGGTCGCGACTTTCTTCAGCTCGGTCAGCGCCTTGACCATTTCCGGGCCAGTCAGCGCGGCGTTGTCCAGGTCAACCAAGGCTTTCTTGTAACCATCGACACCCATGACCGAGAGCACCACGGCTTCGAACACGGTGCTGTCCTGCCAAGGCTGACCGCCGTGAGCCAGCGGAATGAAGCCCGCAGCCTTCAGCTTGTCGCCAGCGGCATAGAATTCTTCGAGGGTGGTCGGGTTCTTGGTGATCCCGGCTTTCTTGAACACTTCCGGGTTGATCCACAGCCAGTTCACGCGGTGAATATTCACCGGCACGGCCACGTAATCACCGTCGTACTTCACGGTATCGGAGACTTTCTTGTCGAGCAGGCTGTCCCACTTTTCCGACTTGGCGACGTCTTTCAAAACGTCGGTGTCGAGCAGGCCAGTGGATGCCCATTCCTGGATGTCCGGGCCTTTGATCTGGGCAACGCCAGGCGGGTTGCCAGCGACTGCCCGGCTTTTCAGCACGGTCATGGCAGTCGCACCGCCACCACCGGCGACAGCGCCGTCTTTCCAGGTGAAACCGTCTTTTTCGACTTGGGCCTTGAGCACATCAACGGCAGCTTTTTCGCCACCGGACGTCCACCAGTGCACGACTTCGACCGAACCTTTGGATTCGGCAGCGGAAACACTGAGAGGCAGAATTGCGAGCGGGAACAGGGAGGCGACAGAAATGACAGTAGCGAGGCGAGAAATCGCATTCATCTGAGATGTACCTTTCTTGTTGTTATGCATGCAAGTCTGGTGCTTGCGCTGCACAGGATTTTAAACAGGACGTTTCCCTTCGCAGGTAACGAAGGGACGCGCGAATGTCACCGCATGGTTACATGATTAATCACATAGCAACGCTCTGAGACCACTGCGCCAGCGCAGTCGCCATGCTCGGCGACAAGGGTAGACGAGGGATCAGCACGGCTTGCCAGGCATGGTACAGATCGGGTTTGCCCGGCCAGATATCGGCACTTGGCAGGTTTTGCGGATTGAGTTCGTGGTGCCAACTGCCGTCGCAACGGTCGATGAAATTCATTTCGCAGAATTCCCAGAACAGCCGGTACCAGGTTTCGTATTGCGCATCGCCGGTGCGTTTGAGCAAGGCGCTGGCAGCGGCACTGGCCTCGGCGTGGGTCCAGTGCAAGCGGTGGCGGACAACGGCTTTATTGTCCCAGTCGAGGGTGTAGACGATGCCCGGCAGACCATCGACGTCCCAACCGTTGCGGCAATTGTTCTCGAACAGTTTTTGCGCGTCGGTGGCGAGCCAACCGGGCGTCAACATGCCGGCCTGCACCCGCGCCGCTTCGAGGTGCAGCAGCAGCCGCGCCCACTCGAAACCGTGACCCGGTGTGGTGCCGTACGGGCGGAAACCGTCGGCAGGATTGTCGTGGTTGTATTCGCGCAGCGGTTGCCAGTCGCGGTCAAAGTGCTCGATGACCATGTAACCATTGACGGCGGCGTGACCGTGGATCACCCGCTCGACGATGCGTTGCGCACGTACCAGCCAGCGCGGATCTTCAGTGACATCGGCCAGTGCGAGGAACGCCTCGGTCGCGTGCATGTTGCTGTTGGCGCCGCGATAGGCTTCCTCTTCGCTCCAGTCACGATTGAAGAATTCGCGCATGGCGCCCTCTTCCTCGCTCCAGAAATAGGTGTCGATGATGTCGATCGCATCATCCAGCAGCGCCTGGGCGCCGGGACGTTGTGCGACCACCGCAGAGCTGGCCGCCAGTGCGACAAAGGCATGCAGATAGGCGTTCTTGCCGGTGTCGTCGTCGCGGTGTTCGGCGACGGCAAACCAGCCGCCGTGCAACGCATCACGCAACGGCCCGCGCAGGGCGGCGATGCCGTGATCGACCAGTTCGGCAAAACCCGGCAGGCCCTGAATGTGGGCCATGGCGAAGCTGTGGGTCATGCGCGCGGTGTTCATGGTTTCGGCTTGTGCGTTCGCTGGCAGACGGCCGCGTTCGTCGAGGTTGCCGAAGCCTTCAGGCAGTTTTGATGCCTTGGCGAAATCCAGCAGACGCAGGCCTTCGGCGGCGAGCCATTGCTGGTGCGCAGGGGCGTTCAGCCAACTGCTGAAGCCGGGTTGGAAGAGATCCATGGGGGGCCTTTTTTGTTGTTATGACTGCGGGGAGTCTAAACAACGGGTCGGGGTGGGCTTGTAACGAAGGGGGCGGGGTTTGTCACTGAGCGGTGACAAAGAGCCACCCTCACCCCAGCCCTCTCCCGGAGGGAGAGGGAGCCGACCGCGGGGTATTGAAGAGTTACGCCGACCTGAAAGTTTTTCAGCGAATCCATAATCGACACGGTGTTTCAGGTCGATGTATGACGCAAGACAACTCGGTCAGTCCCCTCTCCCTACGGGCGGTCCGACGTTTCGGGAGGGCTAGGGTGAGGGGCTCTTTTGATCTAATCCGCCGAACGCGGCAATTGCAACGTCACCCGCAACCCACCCTCACGCAAATTCTGCAACGTCACCTCCCCGCCATGGCTGTGGGCAATATTGCGCGCAATGCCCAACCCCAAGCCATATCCCTGCTGCTGCCCCGCCAACCGGAAGTGCGGCTCAAACACCTGCTCCAAGCGCTGCTCCGGCACTCCCGGCCCTTCATCATCAACGTGCAAGACAAACGCGCTGTCATCGTCATCGATATGCAGATGTGCGGTCTGCCCATACTTCAACGCGTTGTCGATCAGATTGCCAATGCAACGCTTCAACGCCAAAGGTTTGCCCGGATACGCCGCCAACGCACGACCATGCTGAGTCACCCGGCCGTTGCCGTTCGGCGCCAGGTACGGTTCGACCAGACAATCAAGCACATGGTTGAGATCCACCGGTTCGATGTTCTCGTGGATGTCAGTGTCTTTCACGCATTGCAGCGCGCCTTTGACCAACAACTCCAGCTCATCCAGATCGCGGCCGAATTTGGCTTGCAGCTTTTCGTCTTCCAGCAGTTCGACGCGCAAACGCAAACGGGTGATTGGCGTGCGCAGGTCATGGGAAATAGCGCTGAACAACTGGCTGCGCTCAGTCAGGTAGCGGCTGATGCGCTCGCGCATGGTGTTGAAGGCGCGCCCCACTTCGACCACTTCACTGCCACCACCCTCGGCCACCGGTTCGACGTCGGCCCCCAGCGACAGATCCCGCGCTGCCCGCGCCAGACGCTTGAGCGGCCGGCTCTGCCAGTGCACCAACAGGCCGATGAACAGCAGCAAAAATCCGCTGGTGAGGACGATGAACCACACCTGTTGCGACGGCAGTCCCTGTTCTTCAAGACTGGTGTACGGCTCGGGCAACAGTGAGGCGATGTACAGCCATTCGCCCGGGGCCATTTGAATCTGCGTGACCAGCACGGGTGGATTCACCGGTTCCAGGGTCAGCGCGTAATGCGCCCAGGAACGTGGCAATTCATCCAGCTTCAGCCCGGCGTTGAAGATGCGCAGGTCTTCGGGGCTGACAAAGGTCACCGAGATATCGGTGTCATGGCCCAAGGTCTGGCGCAGCACTTCGTCGACCGCTTTCATCACCGCCGCTTTACGCGGCGTGACCGGCAGTACGTCCATGCCCAGCGGCTTGTCGTTGAGCGTCACGACGAATCGGGTGCCGCCCATGCTGCGCAATTGGTCGAGTACCAACGGCCGATAAGCCACCGGCAACGAGCGGAAATAACTGACGCTGGCGGTCATCGAATGGGCGAGGCTGCGGGCGCTGGTGACCAGACCTTCGAGCTGCGTGGCGCGCAGCTGCGAGACCCAGATCACGCTCGACAAGGTCTGCGCAAACAACACCGCGAGCAACGTCAGCAGCAACATCCGCCCAAGCAGCGAACGCGGTACCGGCACCTTGGCGGCGAGTTTACGCAGCGACTCAGTGAGCATTGCCGGCAACCACGTTGGCTGCCAGTTGGTAGCCGCTGCCGCGCACGGTACGGATCAGCCGTGGCGGTTTCTCGGTGTCGCGCAGACGCTGGCGCAAACGGCTGACGGCCATGTCGACGATGCGATCGAGCGGCATCAGGTCGCGGCCACGGGTGGCGTTGCCGATGGTGTCGCGGTCGAGGATTTCCTGCGGGTGATCGAGGAACAGTTTCAGCAGGGCGAAGTCGGCGCCGGAGAGAATCACTTCTTCGCCGTCGGTGTGAAACAGGCGGTGGCTGACCATGTCTAGGCGCCACTCGTCAAAGGCCAGTACGTCACTGCCGCTGCGCTCCTGACCGAATTGCGCACGCCGCAGCAGAGCTTTGATGCGGGCTTGCAGTTCGCGGGGGCTGAAGGGTTTGCCGAGGTAGTCGTCGGCACCGAGTTCGAGACCGATTACGCGATCGGCTTCATCGGAACTGGCGGTGAGCATGATAATCGGCACCTGCGCCTGACGCGGATGCTGACGCACCCAACGGCACAGGCTGAAGCCGTCTTCGTCGGGCAGCATGACATCGAGGATCACCAGATCGCTCGGCGCCTCGTTGAGGGCCTGACGGAAACTGGCACCGTCGGCGGTGGCCCGCACCTGAAACCCGGCGCGGGTCAGGTAGGTTTCCAGCAACTCGCGTATTTCCTGGTCGTCATCGACCAACAATATCGACTTGTTGACTGAGCTCACTTCGAAGGCATCCTTGTTGTTGGAATTGGGGCGGATTATGCCTGATGAACCGATCGTTCCCACGCTCTGCGTGGGAACGCCTCTGGGGACGCTCCGCGTCCAGTGACGCGGAGCGTCACGGGCTGCATTCCCACGCAGAGCGTGGGAACGATCATCAGCCAGCCTGTTCCAGGGCCACACCCGCGCCCATAAGGCCGGAATACGGCGCTGTCACCAGCCACACCGGAATGCCTTTGAAGTAATCGCTCATGCAACCTTTGTCAGCGAAGCTGCGGGCGAAACCGCTTTCGAGGAAGAAATCGGCGAAGCGTGGAATCACACCGCCGACGATATACACCCCGCCACGCCCGCCCGTGGTCAGCACGTTGTTGCCGGCGACACGGCCGAGCCAGCAGCAGAACTGCTCGAGCACTTCCAGGGCAATCGGATCACCGGCCAAACCAGCTGCCGTAATCGCTTCCGGCGTGTCGAGTGTCGGCTCATGCCCGTCCACTGCGCAAATCGCGCGATAGACTCGCGGCAGACCACCACCGCTCAACGCGGTTTCCGCGCTGACATGGCCGATCTCGTTATAGATGTGCTGCCATAGCTGGGTTTCACGCGGACTGCTCAGCGGCAGATCGACGTGCCCCCCCTCGCCCGGCAACGCCGCGAAACGACCTTCACCGAGATCCAGCAAAGTACCGACGCCAAGGCCGGTGCCCGGGCCAATCACCACCGCCGGACGCAACGGCTCCGGCGTGCCCTCGCAGACCACACGAAATTCGCCCGGCTGCAAACGGGTCATGCCCAGCGCCATCGCCGAGAAGTCGTTGACCAGCAACAACTGCTCGACCTGCAAGGTTTTGCAGAACGCGCTGCGGCTCAGGCGCCAGTGATTGTTGGTGAATTTGAACTCATCACCACTAACGGGACCTGCCACCGACAGGCACACCGAACCGATCGAACCCGGCGCCAGACCGAGCCCGCGCAGATAGAGGCTGATCGCCTCTTCCGGGCTGGCGTGGTCGGCCGTGGCCAGCACTTGAACCGATTGCAGTTGCTGGTTTTTCCACAACGCGAACCGCGCGTTGGTGCCTCCGATGTCACCGACCAAAGCCAGTTTCAATTAAGCGTCTCCAGGGCAGAAGTGAAGGCGCTGGCGCCCTGCTCCGCCGAGCTGAAGGCCATGCGCATGAAGCCGAACAGTTCGCGCCCGCTGCCGATGTTGTTGCCCAACAGGCCTTTGGCGGGTTCGCGCGCTGCAAATTCTGCGGCGTCGACCTTGAGTTCCAAAGTGCCTTTGACGCCATCGACGCGGATGATATCGCCCTCTTGCACGCGCGCCAAAGCGCCACCGACATAAGCTTCCGGGCTGACGTGAATCGCTGCGGGGATTTTCCCCGAGGCGCCGGACATCCGGCCGTCAGTTACCAGGGCGACTTTGAAGCCGCGATCCTGCAGCACGCCGAGGAACGGTGTCATCTTGTGCAACTCCGGCATACCGTTGGAACGCGGGCCCTGGAAGCGCATCACCGCGACGAAATCCTTTTCCAGCAGGCCGGCCTTGAACGCGTCGGCCAGATCTTGTTGATCCTGGAACACCATCGCTGGCGCTTCGACGATCTGGTTTTCCAAAGCAACGGCGGACACCTTCATCACACCGCGACCGAGGTTGCCTTCCATCACCCGCAGACCACCCTCCGCCGAGAATGCACGGGCGACCGGGCGCAGGATATTTTCGTCGAGACTGTCGACCGGACCTTCGCGCCATACCAGTTCGCCGTTATCGAGGAACGGTTCCTTGGTGTATTTGCTCAGGCCGTGGCCAAGCACGGTGTTGACGTCTTCGTGCAGCAGACCGGCGCCAAGCAGTTCGCGGATCAGGAACGACATGCCGCCCGCTGCCTGGAAGTGGTTGATGTCGGCTTTGCCGTTCGGGTAGACGTGGCTCAGGGTCGGCACGACTTCGGAGAGGTCGGCCATGTCCTGCCAGGTCAGTTGAATGCCCGCCGCCATGGCAATGGCCGGCATGTGCAGGGTGTGATTGGTCGAGCCGCCGGTGGCGTGCAGCGCAACAATGGAGTTGACCAGCGACTTCTCGTCGACGATTTCGCCGATCGGCATGAAGTTGCCGTTCTGTTTGGTCAGACGCGTCACTTGGTGCGCGGCTTCGCGGGTCAGCGCATCACGCAGCGGCGTGTTCGGGTTGACGAAAGAAGCGCCCGGCAAGTGCAGGCCCATGACTTCCATCAGCAACTGGTTGGTGTTGGCGGTGCCGTAGAAGGTGCACGTGCCCGGGCTGTGGTAGGACTTCATCTCCGATTCCAGCAGCTCTTCGCGGGTGGCTTTGCCTTCGGCGTACTTCTGCCGCACGTCGGCTTTTTCCTTGTTGGAAATCCCCGAGACCATCGGCCCGCCCGGCACGAAGATCGTCGGCAGGTGACCGAAGCGCAGCGAGCCCATCATCAGGCCCGGGACGATCTTGTCGCAGATGCCGAGCATCAGCGCGCCGTCGAACATGTTGTGCGACAGCGCCACAGCGGTGGACATGGCGATCACTTCGCGGCTCGGCAAGCTCAGTTCCATGCCCGGCTCACCTTGGGTGACGCCGTCGCACATCGCCGGAGTGCCGCCAGCGAACTGGCCGACCGAGCCGATTTCGCGCAAGGCGTTCTTGATCTGTTCCGGGAAGACTTCATACGGCTGGTGCGCCGAGAGCATGTCGTTATACGAAGAAACTATGGCGATGTTCGCCGAGTTCATCATCCGCAGGCTGTGCTTGTCTTCGCTGCCGCAACCGGCCACGCCGTGGGCGAAGTTGGCGCATTGCAGCTTGCCGCGCATCGGCCCGTCAGTGGCGGCGCCGCGAATCAGTGCAAGGTAAGCCTGACGCGTGGCGCGGCTGCGGGCGATAAGCCGTTCGGTGACCTCAAGGACGCGGGGATGCATGTGTAGAACTCCAGGCTAACGGATGTGGCGACCTGATTGTCTATGCTGATCAAACGCCGTTGTTGTTGGAATGACAGACGGCTTTTTTGACCATTCGGACCAGTTGATTCAGGTCACTCGTTGTAGATAAAACAAAATATTGCCACTAAAAAGGCTTGTTTTCTATTTTTATGCGAATAATCTTGTAATTCCAACAACAAAACGACGGCGGCGCTGTTCCATGACTCTTCGAATCGCAATCAATGGTTTTGGCCGCATCGGCCGTAATGTCCTGCGCGCACTGTATACCCAAGGCTATCGACAGGATTTGCAGATCGTCGCCATCAACGATCTGGGCGACAGCTCGATCAATGCTCATCTGCTCAAATACGACACCGTTCACGGCACGTTCGACGCTCAGGTCGAGCATGACAACGAAAGTCTGACCGTCAACGGCGACCGCATTGCGGTCAGCGCGATTCGCAACCCGGCCGAGTTGCCATGGGCGGCGGAAAAGATTGATGTGGTGTTCGAATGCACCGGTCTCTTTACCGATCGCGCCAAAGCGGCCGCGCATATTACTGCCGGCGCGCGCAAAGTGATCATCTCGGCTCCGGCCAAAGGTGCCGACGCCACTGTTGTCTATGGCGTGAACCACGACATTTTGCGCCAGTCGCACCAGATCATCTCCAACGCTTCGTGCACCACCAACTGCCTGGCGCCAGTGGCGCAAGTGCTGCACCGCGAACTGGGGATCGAAAGCGGTCTGATGACCACGATTCATGCCTACACCAACGATCAGAACCTCACCGACGTCTATCACACCGACCCATACCGCGCGCGTTCGGCCACGCAGAACATGATCCCGAGCAAGACCGGCGCCGCTGAAGCGGTAGGCCTGGTGCTGCCGGAACTGGCGGGCAAGCTGACCGGCATGGCCGTGCGCGTGCCGGTGATCAATGTGTCGCTGGTAGATTTGACCGTGCAGTTGAAAAAAGAAGCCAGCGCCGAGGAAGTCAACGCGCTGATGAAATCCGCGAGCCAGCACTCGAAGATTCTCGGCTTCAACACCCTGCCGCTGGTATCCAGCGACTTCAACCATAATCCGCTGTCGTCGATATTCGACGCCAACCACACCAAGTCCAGCGGCAAACTGCTGAAGGTGCTGGCCTGGTACGACAACGAGTGGGGCTTCTCCAACCGCATGCTGGATAACTGCCTGGCGCTGTGTAACGCCGAGTAAGGTTGTCCTGATCCCCTGTAGGAGCTGCCGAAGGCTGCGATCTTTTGATCTGGTTTTTAAGATCAACATCAAAAGATCGCAGCCTTCGGCAGCTCCTACATTTATCTGCGTCGATCACAAAACAATACTTGACCATTCAACTAGATGATAAGCATTATCATTCGCTTGAAATCGATCAGGTCCTCCCGTGAGTCAATCGCGCTTCAACCACGTCTTCCTCACCCAGCGCACCTCGCTGCTGCGTACGCTGGAACGGATGGTCAACAATCACAGCACCGCTGAAGACCTGCTGCAGGAGACCTACCTGCGCGTGACGCGGGCGTTGAGCGAACGGGCCATCGATCACCTCGAACCTTTTGTCTTCCAGACCGCGCGCAATCTGGCGCTGGATCATTTGCGTGCGCGCAAGATCCATTCGCGAACCATGGTCGATGACGTGCCGCAGGATGTCGTGCACAGCGTCGCCGCCCCCGCCAGCAGCGCCGAAGATGCCGCCCACGCCGAACAGATGCTGGAGCGCCTGAACGTGAGCCTCAGTCAACTCAGTCCCCGTCAGCAGCAGATTTTCATCCTCAGCCGTCTGCACGGGAACAGTTATCAGGAAATCGCCGATGAGCTGAATGTATCCCTCAGCACCGTGCAGAAAGAACTGAAGCTGATCATGACCATTTGTATCGGCGTCGCCGAACGTCTGAATGGCGACTGAAGTTGTAGGGCTTTTCTGTAAGTGCCAGGATCGCCTGCACGGATCAGTGGGCTTTGTTACCCTTGCCCGACTTTTACGCTTCACTTAAAAAAACAGCCGTGCGCAGACACTGCCGAGGAAACACCGTGACGGACACCCACCGCTCGCCTTCGCCGGATTCGGTGCAGGACGCTGCCAACGCAATGGACCAGGCTCTGGACTGGCTCATCGTGCTCGGCAGTCCGGACGAGGAGCAGACCCGGCAATTTCATGCCTGGCTGGCGGCCGATCCGTTGAATGCCGAAGCGTTCGCCAAGGCCCAGGCGATCTGGGACGGGCCGCAAATCGCCCAGTGCGCGCAAAGCCTGGCGGCCAAACCTGCGAAGGTCACTTTCCTCAAGCGTCTGCGTCCACACTGGAAACCGCTGGCCACCGCCGCCGTGCTGATCCTCGGTTTGTTCAGTTTCAGTAATCTGCCGATGCGCATTCAGGCCGATCATCTGACCGTGGTCGGCGAGCGCCAGCGCCTGCAACTGGAGGACGGTTCGAAAGTCCTGCTCAATACCAATTCGGCATTTTCCAGCACCATCAACGATCAGCAGCGCGTTGCCCGGTTGTTTCAGGGCGAAGCGTTTTTCGAGATCGCCAGCGGCCGCAGTCAACCGCTGGAAATCGATGCCGGCCCGGTCCGCGCCAGCGTGCGCGATACCGCATTCGCGGTGCGTTATCTCGATGGCGTGGCGCAGGTCAACGTGCAGCGCGGCGATGTCGATCTACAGGCAACGCATAACGACGCTCGCGTACGTCTTAAGGCCGGTGAGAGTATTCGTATCGGCCCCAACGGTTTCGACCGCCCGGCCAAACTCGACGTCAACACTGACCTGGCCTGGGTGCAAGGTCGCTTGGTGTTCGAGAACTGCCCGCTGAATCAGGTGCTGGCCGAATTGCGCCGCTACTATCCAGGCTGGATCATCAACACCAACGAGCAATTGGCCGACGTCGCTGTGACCGGCAATTACCGCCTCGATCAGCCACTCGACGTGGTTCGCTCCCTCGCGCACATCACCTCGGCGCAACTGAAAGAATTCCCCGCCGTGGTCATCCTGAACTAAATGAGAATTATTTTTACTCGATAGCCAACGTCAGTACGTCTCGTTATAGCCAATGCAATTGATTCGCAACACGCGAAGCCAATCAGCCCCTATAAAGATTCGTGCGACACGGAGCGCTATCGATGTCCTCACGCCTTACCCGCCAGACTTCCTCCCCATCCCGCGTCTTGTCGCTGCTGACCGCGGCCATTCTGATGGCCGGCACCGCGCCGCTGATGGCTGCCACCGAGCAACCGACGCGCAACATGGGCGATTACTCGTTCGCCATCGGCCAGCAGCCACTGGTGTCGGCGCTCAACGCCTTCACTGCCGTGACCGGTTGGCAGGTCGGCTTGCCGGCAGAACTGGGTCAGGGCGTGTCGTCGCCGGGCGTGCGTGGCTCGCTGTCCCCGGAAAAAGCCCTTGAGCGCCTGTTGGTGGGGACCAACCTGAGCTTCCGCAAAATCAGCAACAACAACGTAGTGCTGGAAAAGCGCAACGCCAGTGGCACGCTCAATCTGGATCAGGTGACCATCAGCGCCACCCGCCAGGAGCAGTCGGTCAACAGCGTACCGGCCACCGTCACCGTGCAGACCCGTCAGGATCTGGACCGCAACAACGTCAACACCATCAAGGATCTGGTGCGTTACGAGCCGGGTGTTTCCGTGGGCGGCGCCGGTCAGCGTGGCGGTATCAGCGGCTATAACATTCGCGGTATCGATGGCGACCGCATCCTGACCCAGGTTGACGGCGTCGAAGTCCCGGACGGTTTCTTCAACGGTCCGTACGCCAAGACTCAGCGCAATTACGTTGACCCGGAAATCGTCAAACGCGTGGAAATCCTCCGGGGCCCGGCCTCGGTGCTGTACGGCAGCAACGCCATCGGCGGCGCCGTCAGCTATTACACCCTTGATGCCGACGACATCATCAAGCCAGGCAAAGACGTCGGCGCCCGTCTGAAAAGCGGTTACAGCTCGGCCGATGACAGTTGGCTGAAGTCCGCTACCGTTGCCGGCCGCGCCGACCAGTTCGACGGTTTGCTGCACTACAGCCAGCGCGACGGGCACGAGACCGATTCCTACGGCAGCAACAATGGCACCGGCCTTGAGCGCACCGCCGCCAACCCGGAAGACGTCAACGCCTACAACGTACTGGCCAAGATCGGCTGGAACTACAACGAAGATTCGCGTCTGGGTCTGACCTACGAAAAGTACAAGGACGATCGCGACACCGATCAGAAAAGCGCTTACGGCGGCCCGTACTTCAACGGCGCCCCGACTATCCCCGACAGCGTGCTCCCCGGCGGCATGTATCAGTGGCGCACCGGTAACGACACGATCACCCGTGAGCGTTTCGGCATCGAGCACTCGTTCGCCCTCGACAGCCTGCTGGTCGATAACGTGAAGTGGAGCCTCAACCACCAGATCGCCAAAACCGACCAGAGCACCACTGAGTTCTACTACCCGATCACCCGTAAAGTGCTGCGTACTCGCGACACGATTTACGAAGAGAAACAGTGGGTCTTCGACGCGCAGCTGGACAAGGCGTTCGCCCTCGGCGCCACCGATCACGTGCTGACTTACGGCACCACCATCAAGCAACAGAAAGTCACCGGCTCGCGCAGCGGCGACGGCACTTGCCTGGCCGTCGGTCGTGGCTGCACCGCCATCGGCGCGACCAGTACCGCGGACGTGTTGGCCAAAGCCACCGACTTCCCGGACCCGACCATCAACACCTACAGCGTGTTCGCTCAGGATCAGATCAGCTGGAACAACTGGACCTTCCTGCCGGGCCTGCGCTACGACTACACCCAGCTCAAGCCGCACATCACCCAGGAATTCCTCAACACCGTGGCGGCTGACGGCCAAGGCACGGTCAGCGACAAGAACAAGACCTGGCACAAAGTTTCGCCGAAATTCGGCCTGACCTACGCCCTGACCGAAAACTACACCTGGTACGGTCAATACGCCGAAGGCTTCCGCACCCCGACCGCGAAAGCCCTGTACGGCCGCTTCGAAAACACCACCACTGGTTACAGCGTGGCGCCGAATCCCGACCTGGAACCGGAAAAAAGCAAAAGCTATGAAACCGGTCTGCGCGGCAATTTCGAACAAGGTTCGTTCGACGTAGCGGTGTTCTACAACAAGTACCGCGATTTCATTAACGAAGACGCCGTGACCCCGGGCCGCAACGAACTGACCTTCCAGTCGGCCAACATCAAGCACGCCACCATCAAGGGTGCGGAAGTCAAAGGTCGTCTGAATCTGGATGCGTTTGGCGCGCCGCAAGGCCTCTACACCCAAGGCTCGATTGCCTACGCCTACGGTCGCAACAACGACAACGGCGAGCCGATCAACAGCGTCAACCCGCTGACTGGCGTGTTCGGTCTGGGTTACGACCAGGACAACTACGGCGGCCTGCTGAGCTGGACCGTGGTGAAGAAAAAGGATCGCGTCGACGACAGCAACTTCAAGTCGCCCGATGGCGTCAGCAGCCAGTTCAAAACCCCGGGCTTCGGCATTCTTGATCTGGCCGGTTATTACAAAGTCACCGACGACGTCACCGTCAGCGGCGGCATCTACAACCTGACCGACAAGAAATACTGGCTGTGGGATGACGTGCGCGGTTACGACAGCGTCGGCGAAGCGTCGGTGACGCAACCGGCCAACCTCGATCGCCTGACCCAACCGGGTCGCAACTTCGCGATCAATCTGATCTGGGACATCTGATCCGGTCGACCTCACTGCGCGTGTTCAGGCACCGCGCAGTGAGGTTTTTTTACGCTTGCACGTCGCCTTGTTCGTCTCGTTATCAAGCGCCTCTTTTATCAAGGACATGTCATGAGCACATCGGAAAAAGCCCTGCGTTCACAACGCCTGAACCAGATCACCCACGAGCCGCACAGCAAGCTCGACGCCCTGGTCAAAGCCCACGCGCCGTTCGAGACCCGCGCCAATTTCGCCCGTTTCGTCGTCGCGCAGTACCTGTTCCAGTCGGAACTGGTCGACCTGTACAACAACGCTGAACTGACCGCCATCGTGCCTGATCTGCCGGCCCGCTGCCGCGCCGAAGCGGCCAAGGCTGACCTCGCGGACCTGGAAACCGAAGTACCGGCCCCGGTAGCAGGCGCGGTGAAAAACCCGAGCAAGGCTCGTGCTCTGGGCTGGATCTTTGTTTCCGAAGGTTCGAAGCTCGGTGCGGCATTCCTGATCAAACGCGCGGTGGCGCTGGAGCTGAGCGAAACCTTCGGTGCCCGTCACCTGGGTGAGCCTGAAGGTGGCCGTGCCGAAGGCTGGAAAAGCTTCGTGCGCACCCTCGATTCGCTGCATTTCACTGCTGAAGAAGAAGCTGAAGTGGAGCAAGGCGCGATCGACGCGTTCAACCGCTTCACCGTGTTGCTGGAACAGGCTTACGCCACAGAAGCTGAGCCGGCCTGACACAACACACATCCCCCTGTAGGAGCTGCCAAAGGCTGCGATCTTTTGATCTTGAAAACAACATCAAAAGATCGCAGCCTTCGGCAGCTCCTACAGGGGAACTGCGTAAGCCTGTAAGATCTCCATTCCGCTTCAGAAGCCACCGCGTAGCCCATGCCGCAACCCGCCTCCACGAAACTCGCCCGCGTGCTGTTCGGCCTCTTGGCTTACGTCAGCCTTGGCATTGGCCTGATCGCCATCGTCGTGCCCGGCCTGCCGACCACCGAGTTCATCCTTCTTGCCGCCTGGGCCGCGACCCGCAGCTCGCCGCGCCTGAGTGCCTGGCTGGAAAACCATCGCTTGTTCGGACCGATCCTCAGCAATTGGCGCAACGGCAAGATCATCGCGCGCAAGGCCAAAGTCAGCGCGACAGTGAGCATGTTGCTTTGCGCGACGTTAATGCTGGTGATGCTCGATCACGGCTGGCCGGTCTATCTGGCGATTGCCGGGATGAGCCTGGGCAATCTGTGGATCTGGTCGCGTCCGGAATCGATTCCCGCGTGAACCCGCCCCCGTATCCACACTGAAACATCCCTGTAATTAATCGCTTTTTCAGCACTTTCTCCTGCGCAAACGTTTAGCGCTGACCGTCCGTCGGCACGCGCCTCATGCCCTCTGCTTCCACGCCGATGAGCATTGCATGGCGCTGAATGGATTTGGCGAACCGGATAGTTCATATCCGCCTGCCACCCGTTTATTCATTCGCGAGATCGCCCCATGTTCGACTCTCTGTCCATTCGCCTGAAAATCGTTCTGCTCTCCGGCCTGTGCCTGCTCGGTGTGGTTGCGCTGATCGTCGGCATGAACATCTACCAGACCAACCAGAACGACCAACTGGTCAGTGACTCGAGCAATAAATTGCTCACCGCCAGCGTGCAGAATCTGTTGCAAGCCAAAGCCGCCGAGCAAGCCGTGCGGGTGCAGAAAACCTTCGGCGAAAGCCTGACGGTGATCACTGCCCTGGCTGACCAGATCAAGGACATGCGCGTCATGGCCGCCAAGCGTTCGCTGGACGCCGGTGCCTTGCGCGAAGAGTTGAACCTGAGCCTGAAAACCGCTTTTGAGCGCAACGATAAAGTGCTCGGCATCTGGCTCGCTTTCGAACCGAACGCTCTCGACGGCAAGGACAGCGAGTTCGCCAACGATGCTGCGCGCCAGTCCAACGAAGCCGGACGTTTTGCCACGTACTGGAGCCGCGCCGCTGGCGCCTCGCTGAACACGATCATGGTCGAAGAAGACCTGACCAAAACCACCCTCAGCGTCAGCGGCACGCCGTACAACAGCTGGTACACCTGCCCTCGCGATGCCAAGCGCACCTGCCTGCTCGACCCGTATGCCGACACCGTCGGTGGCAAGGAAATGCTCATGACGACCATTTCCGTGCCGTTGATCGTCGACGGCAAGGCCATCGGCGTGGTCGGTGTCGACATCGCCCTCGATGCCCTGCAAGCAGCGGCCGTGGATTCCCAGCGCAACTTGTTCAACAACGCCGGGCACATGCTGATTGTTTCCGGCAGCGGCGTGCTCGGTGCTGACAGTTCCGACGCGAGCAAGGTCGGCAAAAAGATCAGCGACACTCTCGGCGCCGATGGCAAGGACGTACTGCAACTGCTGAGCTCAGGCACACCGAAGATTCTCGAACAGGGCGATCTGATTCGCGCCGTATACCCGGTCGATCCGATCGGTAACTCACGCGCCTGGGGCGTAGTCATCGACCTGCCAAAACAAGTGCTGCTGGCCGATTCGGTCAAGCTGCAAGCGGTACTCGACGATGCTCAGGAAACCGGCGTGATCACCGCGCTGCTGGTCGCCGTGGTTGCCGGTCTGGTCGGCCTGTTGCTGATCTGGCTGACTGCGTCCGGCGTTACTCGCCCGATCAATAGCGTTGCCGAGATGCTGAAGAACATTGCCAGCGGCGAAGGTGATCTGACCCAACGGCTGAACTACAGCAAAAAGGATGAACTGGGCGAACTGGTGAACTGGTTCAACCGTTTCCTCGACAAGCTGCAACCGACCATCGCGCAGATCAAACAGAGCATCACCGAGGCGCGCGGCACCGCCGACCAGTCTTCGGAAATCGCCCGCCAGACCAGCGAAGGCATGCAGGTGCAGTTCCGCGAGATCGATCAGGTCGCCACCGCTTCCAACGAAATGAGCGCCACCGCCCACGACGTCGCCAACAGCGCATCCAACGCTGCCAATGCGGCGAAAGGTGCCGATCAGTCGGCCAAGGACGGCATGTCGATCATCGAGCGCAGCACCCGCGATATCAATCAACTGGCCGAAGAAGTCAGCAAAGCGGTGACCGAAGTTGAAGCGCTGGCAGTCAACAGCGAGCAGATCGGCTCGGTGCTGGAAGTGATCCGCAGTATCGCCGAACAGACCAATTTGCTGGCGCTCAACGCGGCGATTGAAGCGGCCCGCGCCGGTGAGAGCGGCCGTGGTTTTGCCGTGGTTGCCGACGAAGTGCGCAACCTCGCCAAGCGCACGCAGGATTCGGTGGAAGAAATTCGCATAGTCATCGAGAAGATTCAGACAGGCACCCGTGGCGTGGTCGCGACCATGCATTCGAGCCAGACTCAGGCACACAACAACGCCGGGCAGATTCGTCAGGCGGTGGATGCGCTGGGCAAGATCAGTGATGCGGTGACGGTGATCAGCGACATGAACCTGCAGATTGCCAGCGCGGCTGAGCAGCAGAGTGCGGTCGCCGAAGAGGTCAATCGCAACGTTTCGGCGATTCGTACCGTGACTGAAACCCTGACCGAGCAGGCTACTGAGTCGGCGGCGATCAGCAGCCAGCTCAATGCCCTGGCGAGTCAGCAGATGAAATTGATGGATCAGTTTCGCGTCTGAGCCCGCCACTCAATCCACCACAAAACCTTGTGGGAGCTGGCTTGCCAGCGATGGCGGCACATCAGTCAGTACATTGTTGACTGACACTCCGCTATCGCTGGCAAGCCAGCTCCCACAGGGTCAAGTGGCAACCCTGCAATCGGGGATTTCATCTGACACGGGATTGTTTTGCACTATCATCGCCCTCTCGCTCCGGAGGGCCTTCGATGACTGATTTACTCACGTCCATTCAAGCCGCACTCGGCTTGCCTCGCACACCGATTCCTTTCACCGAGCAAGGCGCCCTGCCCTCGGCGTTCGCCGTCACGGAGCTTGCCTGCGCCAGCATCGCTGCTGCCGGTCAGACCGTCAGCGAGTTGATCCAGCAGCAGTCAGGCCATTTGCCGGCCGTTGCAGTCGACCGTCGATTGGCCTCGTTCTGGTTCTCCAGCTCGCTGCGACCAATCGGCTGGCAGGTGCCACCGCTGTGGGACCCGATCGCCGGCGACTACGCGACCCGCGACGGCTGGATCCGCCTGCACACCAACGCTCCACATCACCGCGCCGCCGCTGAACGTGTGCTCGGCGCCTGCGCCGACCGTGATGCAATGGCGGCGAAAGTCGCGCAATGGACGAGTACGGATCTGGAACAAGCGGTGGTCGAGGCCCAGGGCTGCGCCGCCGAAATGCGCAGTTGGGCGCAATGGCAGAAGCATCCGCAGGGACTCGCGGTGAATGCCGAGCCGCTGGTGCATTTCCTTGACTCGCAGGATGAACAGCACCAAGCGTGGCAAGGCTCGGTGGCGCAACCGTTGGCCGGGATCAGGGTGCTGGATCTGACACGCGTGCTCGCCGGCCCCACCGCCAGCCGTTTTCTCGCTGGCCTTGGCGCCAACGTGTTGCGCATCGATTCCCCGACCTGGAATGAGCCTGGTGTCGTTCCGGAAATGACCCTCGGCAAACACTGCGCGCGGCTGAACTTGCTGGATCCGGTGGATCGCGCGGTGTTCGAAGGCTTGTTGAAAGACGCCGATATTTTGCTGCACGGTTACCGCGCCGACGCTTTGGACAATCTCGGTTTCGGCGTTGAGCGCCGTCGCCATCTGGCACCGGGCCTGATCGATGTCGCCCTCAACGCCTACGGCTGGAACGGCCCGTGGCAGAACCGCCGGGGCTTCGACAGTTTGGTGCAGATGAGCAGCGGCATCGCCGAGGCCGGCCAGCGCTGGCAGCAGGCTGAGAAACCGACGCCATTGCCGGTGCAGGCGCTGGATCATGCGACGGGGTATTTGATGGCGGCGAGTGCGCTCCGACTGTTGACCGAGCGTTTGAACACCGGACGCGGTGGCTCGGCGCGGTTGTCGCTGGCGCGGACGGCGAAGTTGTTGATCGAGCATGGGCCGGGGACAAGTGAGGCATTGCGAGCGGAAGATGAGCAGGATCAGGGTTCATTTCTGGAACAGACCCCTTGGGGCCCGGCGCATCGTTTGCAGGTGCCGGTGAAGATCAGCGGCACGCCGATTCAGTGGGCGTTGCCGGCTACAGAGCTGGGTTCTCATCACCCACAGTGGAATTAAAAGCCCCTCACCCTAACCCTCTCCCAGAGGGAGAGGGGACCGATCGGGTGATATTGAAGAGATTCACCGACTTGAACGATTGATTCGGAATCCATAATCGACTTGGTCTTGCAGGTCGATGGACAGCGCCAGATACCTCGGTCGGCCCCCTCTCCCTCCGGGAGAGGAACTGATTCGGGGATACTGAAGACATTCACCGACTTGAACGATCGGCGCTGAATCCATAATCGACTCGGTCTTTCAGGTCGATGTAAAACGCAAGACACCTCGGTCGGCCCCCTCTCCCTCCGGGAGAGGGGCTGATTCGGGGATACTGAAGACATTCACCGACTTGAACGATCGGCGCTGAATCCATAATCGACTCGGTCTTGCAGGTCGATGTAAAACGCAAGACACCTCGGTCGGCCCCCTCTCCCTCCGGGAGAGGGGCTGATTCGGGGATACTGAAGACACTCACCGACTTGAACGATCGGCACTGAATCCATAATCGACTCGGTCTTTCAGGTCGATGTAAAACGCAAGACACCTCGGTCGGCCCCCTCTCCCTCCGGGAGAGGGCTGGGGTGAGGGCTGCAATTTCAGGCCGAGCGATGATGTATCAATCTGCCCGGCTCAAAGACGTCCACAACAACTGCGCCGCATACCCTCGATAAGGCCGCCACGCCTCAGCGCGCAACGACAATTCCCGCGCTGTCGGCCGCTTGCCTTCCAGCACTTCCAGCGCCCGCAGCAACCCGACATCACCATGGGGAAACCCATCCATATCCCGCAACTGCCGCAACGCGATGTACTGCGCCGTCCACTCGCCAATCCCGTGCAGCGCCAACAACCGCGCCACGCCACCCTCGCGATTCGGCTCAAACAACGAAGGTTCATCCAGCAACGTCTGCGCCACGCTCGACAACGTGCGCCCACGACTTTTCGGCATGCCCAACGCTGCCAGATCTGCCGCCGCCATTACGTGCGCCTCGGGAAATACATGCGTCAATCCGGGCACGGTGGAATCCAGCGGCGCGCCATATTGCGCAACCAGTTTCCCCGCCAGACGAATCGCCGCCACCACCGTAATCTGCTGCCCAAGCACCGCGCGAAACGCCAACTCCAATCCATCCCACGCACCGGGAATGCGCAACCCCGGACGCTCGACAATCAACCGCGCCAGCAACGGATCATTCGCCAGATGCCCTTGCCTCAGCGCCAGATCCGCATCCAGATCAAACATCCGCCGCAACCTGACAACGATCTCGGGCACGGCTGCCGGATCAGGAAAGTCCAGCTCGACCTCCAGCGCATCCGCCGTCCCTAGCCAGACCGAAACCGTGCCGTGAACACCGTTTAACCCGATGCTGCGCGAATACACGCCATCGCCCACGGCCTCCATCCCGACCACCGCCCGCGCCGCGAGAAACCCCAACATCGCCTCCCAGTCATACGGCGGTGCATAGGCAAGCGACAACCTCACAACGACAACACACCGCTGTACAACCCATACGCTGCCAACCCCGCGCCGATGACCACGCAGGTAAAAATGCCCTT
The DNA here is from genome assembly GCF_949767675.1 of Pseudomonas sp. IT-P395. NCBI lineage: Bacteria > Pseudomonadati > Pseudomonadota > Gammaproteobacteria > Pseudomonadales > Pseudomonadaceae > Pseudomonas > Pseudomonas sp. IT-P395. The sequence goes on along the minus strand of NZ_CATKPW010000005.1, from coordinate 77,122 downwards.
CTCGACATGAGTGAACAACGGCTCGCCCGCCTCATGCTTGGCCTTGGCAAACAGGATCACCCCCGGCGCATACAGCAACGCCGACAACAGCAAATACTTCACCCCACCGGCATACAACAACCACACCGCATAACCGAGGGCGATGCCACCGATCAGCAGATCCTTGGTGCGCTCAGCCGAGGCGTGTTCGTAAGTTTCGCCGCGCCCGCTGAGCAGCACCGCGTACGCCGCCGACCACAGGTACGGCACCAGAATCATCGACGAGGCCAGATAAATCAGGCTGGTGTAAGTGCCCGCCGAGAACAGCGTGATCAACAGGAAAATCTGGATCATCGCGTTGGTCAGCCACAACGCGTTGACCGGCACATGGTTCTTGTTTTCCTTTTTCAGGAACGCCGGCATGGTCTTGTCCTTGGCCGTGGCGAAGAGGATTTCCGCGCACAGCAAGGCCCAGGACAGCAACGCGCCGAGCAGGGAAATCGCCAGGCCAATGCTGATCAGCAACGCGCCCCACGGCCCGACAATGTGCTCGAGCACCGCCGCCAGCGACGGGTTCTGCAGATTCGCCAGTTCCGGCTGGCTCATGATCCCCAGCGACAGCACGTTGACCAGCACCAGCAGCGCCAGCACACCGATAAAACCGATCACCGTGGCGCGGCCGACGTCGCTGCGTTTCTCCGCCCGCGCCGAGTACACACTGGCGCCTTCGATGCCGATGAACACAAACACCGTGACCAGCATCATGTTGCGCACCTGATCCATCACCCCACCGAAATTCGGGTTGCTGGTGCCCCAGATGTCGCGGGTAAAAATGTCAGCCTTGAATGCGATGGCGGCGATGACGATGAACATGATCAGCGGCACGACTTTGGCCACCGTGGTCAGTTGATTGATCAGCGCCGCCTCTTTGATCCCGCGCATCACCAGAAAATGCACGGCCCACAGCAGCACCGAGGCGCAGCCGATGGCGATTGGCGTGTTGCCTTGACCGAACACCGGAAAGAAGTACCCCAGGGTGCTGAACAGCAGGACGAAATAGCCGACATTGCCCAGCCACGCACTGATCCAGTAACCCCACGCGGACGAGAAACCCATGTAGTCGCCAAACCCGGCCTTGGCGTAGGCGTACACGCCGGAATCCAGCTCGGGTTTGCGATTGGCCAACGTCTGGAACACGAACGCCAGAGTCAGCATGCCGATCGCCGTGATGCCCCAACCGATCAGGATCGCCCCGGCATCGGCGCGTGCCGCCATGTTCTGCGGCAGCGAGAAAATCCCCCCGCCAATCATCGAACCCACCACCAGGGCGATCAACGCGCCTAATCGCAGCTTTTGCGTCGGTTGCGACATTTCAGTTTCCCTTTGAAGTGTGGTGAGCGTGCATTTGTAACAACTATTAACTAAACGGATAAAGGTAGATGACGTTTATCAGGTAACGCCAATTAACGCCTGTTTATATATAGCCGATGACGCTAACGCCTAGCACGTTAAGACAGTTTTGTGCGCTGATCCTGATAAATCAATTCTGTACTGAAAACAGACGCTGAAAATTTGCCAAAAGCTGAAAAAGAACTAGCGTGATAATTCGAAAGTAATAATAGCCATTCCCAACAATGTAGCCACAACGCCTCTAGGACGGGCCTTGCGGGCAGAGTATTTATGCCTTCAGTCGAAGCCTAAGTCATTCATTAACAATGGAATGTGACCATGCACTGATCTAAGTCAGCTGTTTGAACAGACAACAGAACTACGCTGTGATCTCTTCTCTCCTGCAATGGAGTCATGCAATGTCTGAAGCTCCCGGAAAACTACGACTAGGTGCACTGGTTGCATTGGTAGTCGGCTCAATGATCGGTGGCGGGATATTTTCTTTGCCACAAAACATGGCCGCCAGCGCCGACGTCGGTGCAGTACTGATCGGTTGGGCCATCACCGCTGTCGGCATGCTCACCCTCGCTTTTGTCTTTCAAACCCTCGCCAATCGCAAGCCTGACCTGGACGGCGGTGTCTACGCCTACGCCAAGGCCGGATTCGGCGATTACATGGGTTTCTCGTCCGCCTGGGGTTACTGGATCAGCGCCTGGCTGGGCAACGTCGGTTACTTCGTTCTGCTGTTCAGCACCCTCGGTTATTTCTTCCCGATTTTCGGTGAAGGCAACACCGTTGCTGCGGTAATCGGCGCCTCGGTTTTACTGTGGGCCGTGCACTTTCTGGTGCTGCGCGGGATCAAGGAAGCGGCGTTTATCAACCTGGTGACCACGGTCGCCAAGGTCGTACCGCTGCTGCTGTTCGTGTTGATCGCGGTGTTCGCCTTCAAACTGGACATCTTCACCGCCGACATCTGGGGCATCAAAAACCCGGATCTGGGCAGTGTGATGAACCAGGTGCGCAACATGATGCTGGTCACCGTCTGGGTGTTCATCGGCATCGAGGGTGCGAGCATCTTCTCGGCCCGTGCGGAAAAACGCTCGGACGTCGGCAAAGCCACCGTGATCGGTTTCATCACCGTGCTGCTGTTTCTGGTGCTGGTGAACGTGCTGTCGCTGGGCATCATGACCCAACCGGAACTGGCGAAACTGCAGAACCCGTCGATGGCCGCCGTGCTCGAGCATGTGGTCGGTCACTGGGGCGCGGTGCTAATCAGCGTCGGCCTGATCATCTCGCTGCTGGGTGCGCTGCTGTCGTGGGTGCTGCTGTGTGCGGAGATCATGTTCGCCGCTGCCAAAGACCACACCATGCCGGAGTTCCTGCGCAAGGAAAACGCCAACCACGTGCCGGTCAACGCCCTGTGGCTGACCAACGCGATGGTGCAAATCTTCCTGATCATCACGCTGTTCTCGGCCAGTACTTACCTGTCGCTGATCTACCTCGCCACCTCGATGATTCTGGTGCCGTACCTGTGGTCGGCGGCCTATGCCCTGCTGCTGGCGGTGCGCGGCGAGAGCTACGAAGGCTTCGCGGCCGAGCGACGCAAGGATCTGATTATCGGCGGCATCGCGCTGATCTACGCGGTGTGGCTGCTGTATGCCGGCGGGGTCAAGTACTTGCTGCTCTCGGCCCTGCTCTACGCACCTGGCGCGATCCTGTTCGCCAAAGCCAAGCTGGAACTCAAACAACCGATTTTCACTAACGTCGAGAAGCTGATTTTCGCCGCAGTGGTCGTGGGTGCCCTGGTGGCTGCCTACGGTCTCTACGACGGCTTCCTGACTCTGTAATCCCTGATTGAATTGTTATCTGGAGGATCTGAAATGACCACGGAAAAAGTTAAGTACGGCGTACATTCCGAAGCCGGCAAACTGCGCAAAGTCATGGTGTGCTCCCCAGGTCTGGCCCATCAGCGGCTGACCCCGAACAACTGCGATGAATTGCTGTTCGACGACGTGCTCTGGGTGGCTCAGGCCAAGCGCGACCACTTCGACTTCGTCACCAAGATGCGCGAGCGCGGCATCGACGTGCTGGAAATGCATAACCTGCTGACCGACATCGTCGCCATCCCTGAGGCGCTGGACTGGATTCTTGAGCGCAAGGTCACCGCCGATTCGGTGGGCCTGGGCCTGATCAGCGAAGTGAAGTCCTGGCTGAAAAGCCTCGAGCCGCGACACATCGCCGAATTCCTGATCGGCGGCGTCTCCGCCGATGATCTGCCGGACAGTTTCGGCGGCAAGACCATCCAGATGTTCCGCGATTTCCTCGGCCACTCCAGCTTCATTCTGCCGCCGCTGCCGAACACCCAGTTCACCCGTGACACCACCTGCTGGATCTACGGTGGCGTGACGCTGAACCCGATGTACTGGCCAGCACGTCGTCAGGAAACCCTGCTGACCACCGCCATCTACAAATTCCACCCGCAGTTCACCAACGCCGAATTCGAGATCTGGTACGGCGACCCGGACAAGGACCACGGCAGCTCCACCCTCGAGGGCGGCGACGTCATGCCAATCGGCAACGGCGTGGTGTTGATCGGCATGGGCGAGCGCTCATCGCGTCAGGCCATCGGCCAACTGGCGCTGAACCTGTTCAAAAACAAAGCCGTGGAAAAAGTCATCGTTGCCGGCCTGCCGAAGTCCCGCGCGGCGATGCACCTGGATACCGTGTTCAGTTTCTGCGACCGCGACCTGGTGACGATTTTCCCGGAAGTGGTGAATCAGATCGTCGCCTTCACCCTGCGCCCTGACGAAAGCAAACAGGGCGGCATCGACATCCGCCGCGAAGAAGGCACTTTCCTCGACACCGTGGCCAAAGCCCTCAATTTGCCGAAGTTGCGCGTGGTGGAAACCGGCGGCAACAGCTTCGCCGCCGAACGCGAGCAATGGGACGACGGCAACAACGTGGTGGCCGTGGAACCGGGCGTGGTCATCGGCTACGACCGCAACACCTACACCAACACCCTGCTGCGCAAGGCCGGCGTGGAAGTCATCACCATCAGCGCCGGTGAACTGGGCCGAGGCCGTGGCGGCGGCCACTGCATGACCTGCCCGATCGTGCGTGACCCAATCGATTACTAAACGACCATCTCCCCGGCCGCACCCATCCCGTAGCGGCCGGGCCGATTACCGAATCCAAGGAGAATCATCATGGCGTTCAACATTCACAACCGTAACCTGCTCAGCCTGGAACACCACACCCCACGTGAGCTGCGTTACCTGCTCGACCTGTCCCGCGATCTCAAACGCGCGAAATACACCGGTACCGAGCAGCAACACCTGAAGGGCAACAACATCGCCCTGATCTTCGAAAAAACTTCGACCCGCACCCGTTGCGCGTTCGAAGTGGCGGCCTATGACCAAGGCGCCAACGTCACCTACATCGACCCGAACTCTTCGCAGATCGGCCACAAAGAAAGCATGAAAGACACCGCCCGCGTACTCGGGCGCATGTACGACGCCATCGAATACCGTGGCTTCAAACAGGAAATCGTCGAAGAGCTGGCAAAATTCGCCGGTGTGCCGGTGTTCAACGGCCTGACCGATGAATATCACCCGACGCAAATGATCGCCGACGTGCTGACCATGCGTGAACACGCCGACAAACCAATCCATGAAATCAGCTACGCCTACTTGGGCGACGCGCGCAACAACATGGGCAACTCGCTGCTGCTGGTCGGCGCCAAACTCGGCATGGACGTGCGCATCTGCGCGCCGAAAGCGCTGTGGCCGCATGACGATCTGGTCGAGCGCTGCAACAAATACGCGGAAGAAAGCGGTGCGCGCATCACCCTGACCGAAGACCCGAAAGCCGCCGTCAAAGGTGTCGACTTCATCCATACCGACGTTTGGGTATCGATGGGCGAGCCGGTTGAGGCTTGGGCTGAACGTATCCAGCAACTGCTGCCGTATCAGGTCAACAAAGAGCTGATGAAAGCCACCGGCAACCCACGCACCAAGTTCATGCACTGCCTGCCGGCGTTCCACAACAGCGATACCAAGGTCGGCAAACAGATTGCCGAGCAGTATCCGCACCTGGCCAACGGCATCGAAGTGACCGACGACGTGTTCGAGTCCCCAGCCTGCATCGCCTTCGAGCAAGCGGAAAACCGCATGCACACGATCAAGGCGATTCTGGTCTCGACCCTGGCTGATCTGTAACCACTGCTGATCCATGATCGTTCCCACGCTCCCGCGTGGGAATGCATCCCGTGACGCTCTGCGTCACAGTGGACGCGGAGCGTCCGTGGCGGCATTGCCACGCAGAGCGTGGGAACGATCAACACGAAAAGGACATGCATTATGCGTATCGTCGTAGCGCTGGGCGGTAACGCCCTGCTCCGCCGTGGTGAACCGATGACCGCTGACAATCAGCGCGCCAACATCCGCATCGCCACCGAGCAAATCGCCAAGATCCATCCCGGCAACCAACTGGTCATCGCCCACGGCAATGGCCCGCAAGTCGGCCTGCTGTCGTTGCAAGCGGCGGCCTACACCTCCGTCAGCCCTTACCCGCTGGACGTGCTCGGTGCCGAAACCGAAGGCATGATCGGCTACATCATCGAACAGGAACTGGGCAACCTGCTTGATTTCGAGGTGCCATTCGCCACCCTGCTGACCCAGGTTGAAGTCGACGCCAAGGATCCGGCCTTCCAGAACCCGACCAAGCCGATCGGCCCGGTCTACGACAAGGCCGAAGCGGAAAAACTCGCCGCCGACAAAGGCTGGGCAATTGCCCCGGACGGCGACAAATTCCGTCGTGTGGTGGCCAGTCCACGACCAAAACGCATCTTCGAAATCCGCCCGATCAAGTGGCTGCTGGACAAGGGCAGCATCGTGATTTGCGCCGGTGGCGGCGGGATTCCAACCATGTATGACGAGAACCGTAATCTCAAGGGTATTGAGGCGGTGATCGACAAGGACCTGTGCTCGTCGCTGCTCGCCGAACAACTGGAAGCCGACCTGCTGGTGATCGCCACGGACGTCAACGCGGCGTTCATCGATTACGGCAAGCCGACGCAGAAAGCCATTGCCGAAGCGCACCCGGATGAACTCGAACGCCTCGGTTTCGCCGCCGGCTCGATGGGGCCCAAGGTGCAGGCAGCCTGCGAATTCGCGCGCCATACTGGCAAGGTCGCGGTGATCGGTTCGCTGGCGGATATCGAAGCCATCGTTCAGGGCACTGCCGGTACTCGCGTGACCACGGCGAAGCCGGGCATCACTTACCGATAATCAGAAACTCCGGGGGCAGACCGAGGGTCTGCCCTTCTCCCATGCCTTGAAAGGAGAAACCCATGGCCCAGTTTGAACCCGGTCATCTGCACATTGAGCGGCATGCGTTGACGCCGGATGACGTCAGTTACAACGTGCACCTCGACTATGAAGTGTTCACCGATCCGCAAAAAGGCAAAGGCATCCAGTTCACGATGCATGGCAACCTTCAGGGCAAGGACATGAAAGAGACCTTCTTCCTGCCCAAAGAGGAGGCCTACAACTTTGCCAACAACGTGACGAAAATCGCCGAGAAGTACGGCATTCCCAAGACTCACAGTCAGATCGGTTCGGTGCACAAGCATTACGACATGATGTTTGAAGACATCCGCAAGCAACTTGATATGAAATCCGGGGATCCGGTCAATCTTGAGCATTTCGAGTAACCCGCAAAAGCCCCTCACCCTAGCCCTCTCCCAAAGGGAGAGGGGACTGATTGGGGAATGCTTCAGAGTTACACCGACCTGAACTTGCTTTACCGAATCCATAATCAACTGGTTCTTTCAGGTCGATGTCAAACCTCAGACACCTCGGTCAGTCCCCCTCTCCCCCTGGGAGAGGGCTGGGGTGAGGGTGCTTTTGCTTTCACCTCTCTCCAAGCCCAAGGCATACTTGCCACCCTCCGCTCTGCAGATCACTGAACCGCCCCATGCGTATCCACGTCAGTTTCATCGACCGCGTCGGCATCACCCAGGAAGTCCTGGCTATCCTCGGTGGGCGCAATCTCAATCTGGATGCGGTGGAGATGATCCCGCCAAACGTCTACATCGACGCGCCAACGTTGAGCCCGCAAGTGCTCGAAGAGCTGAAAGATGCTTTGTTTCGCGTGCTCGGCGTCGAGGCGGTAACCGTGGTCGACATCCTCCCTGGCCAGCGTCGGCACTTGCAGCTCGACGCGTTGCTGGCGGCAATGACCGATCCGGTGCTGGCGCTCGACAGCGCCGGCAAGGTGCTGCTGGCCAACCCGGCGTTGATCGCGTTGTACGGTCGCGAACCGGCCGGTGAGAGTGTTGCAGAACTGTTCAATGATCCCGCGCTGCTCGACACCTTGCTCGAACACGGCTTCCGTTTGCCGCTGCGCGAAATCACCGTCAACGGTCAGACCTTGTTGCTCGATGCCACGCCGATCACCGACGCTGGCGCCCTGCTGACCTTGTATCAACCGAACCGCATCGGCGAACAACTCTCGGCCTTGCACCACGACCATGCCGAAGGTTTCGATGCATTGCTCGGAGAATCCCCGGCAATCCGCACCCTCAAGGCCCGCGCTCAAAGAGTCGCCGCCCTCGACGCACCGCTGTTGATTCAAGGCGAAACCGGCACCGGCAAAGAACTGGTCGCCCGTGCCTGCCACGCGATCAGTGCGCGGCACAGCGCTCCTTTTCTGGCGTTGAACTGCGCAGCGCTGCCGGAGAACCTCGCCGAAAGTGAACTGTTCGGCTACGCCCCCGGCGCCTTCACCGGAGCAGCGCGCGGCGGCAAACCGGGGCTGATGGAACTGGCCAACCAGGGCACGGTGTTTCTCGATGAGATCGGCGAGATGTCGCCGTACTTGCAGGCCAAGCTGCTACGTTTCTTGAACGACGGCAGCTTCCGCCGCGTGGGCGGTGATCGCGAAGTGAAGGTCAACGTACGCATCCTCAGCGCGACCCACCGCGATCTGGAAAAAATGGTCAGCGAAGGCTTGTTCCGCGAAGACCTGTTCTATCGCCTCAACGTGCTCAACGTAGAGGTGCCGCCACTGCGCGAGCGCGGCCAGGACATTTTGCTATTGGCCCGCTATTTCATGCAGCAGGCTTGTGCGCAGATTCAGCGCCCGGTCTGCCGCCTCGCCCCGGGGACTTACCCGGCCCTGCTCGGCAATCGCTGGCCGGGCAACGTGCGGCAATTGCAGAACGTGATCTTCCGCGCGGCGGCGATTTGCGAGAGTAGCCTGGTGGATATTGGCGACCTCGACATTGCCGGTACCTCGGTGGCGCGGCAAACCGACAGCGATGTCGACAGCCTCGAACAAGCGGTCGAGTCGTTCGAAAAAACGCTGCTGGAAAAACTCTACGTCAGCTACCCCTCGACCCGGCAACTGGCCAGCCGCCTGCAAACTTCGCACACGGCCATCGCCCATCGCCTGCGCAAGTACGGCATTCCCAACAAACCCTGAGATCACCTCATACCTGTGGGAGCTGGCTTGCCAGCGATGACGTCGGCACAGGCACCATCGATGGTGTCTGACCCACCGCGATCGCTGGCAAGCCAGCTCCCACAGGTTTTTCAGCAGTCTTTCGATCCACGCTAAAAACGACCTCCACCTGTACTGAAAGCGCTACAGCGGAACGATATCGCTACACGCACCTCCGATCACCGCAGTGCAAGGCTTTGATCCCGTTCAGCTTTTATCCTCGCTCTATGCTGTAGCGATTTCGCTACAGACATGCCTGCCTTGTCGACCCCTGCAACATTTAAACCATTGATTTATAAAGACAAACAAACCTTGGCCGCATTCTTGCTAATCAACCCCTCATAAATAAGGGCCTTCGCGCCCGACTATTCCACCGCGTCCACCAGACGAGTCTGGCCCCTGAGGAGTTTCCATGAGCGAGTTGCGTTTTACTGAAGATCACGAATGGCTGCGCACCGAAGCTGACGGCAGCGTTACTGTCGGCATCACCGCTTTCGCGCAGAACGCCCTGGGCGACGTGGTGTTCGTGCAACTGCCTGAGCTGCAGGCTTACGAAAAAGGCGCCGAAGCCGCCACCGTGGAATCGGTAAAAGCCGCCAGCGGCGTGTACATGCCCCTCGACGGCGAGGTACTGGAAGTCAACCCGGCGCTGGAAGATGCCCCGGAACTGGTCAACGAAGATCCGCTGGGCGAAGGCTGGTTCTTCCGCTTCCAGCCAAGCGACGCCGCCGCTGTCGGCAAACTGCTCGATCAGGACGCGTACGACCGTCTGATCAAAGCCCAAGCCGAAGCCTGAGGAACACCGACATGACTCAAGTAAACCTTGGCACCGCCAACGAATTCATTGCCCGTCACATCGGCCCGCGCGCCGGTGACGAGCAAGCCATGCTCAACAGCCTCGGCTTCGACTCGCTCGAAGCGCTGAGCGCCAGTGTCATCCCGGAAAGCATCAAGGGCACCAGCGTGCTCGGCATGGACGATGGCCTCAGCGAAGCCGATGCCCTGGCGATGATCAAATCGATCGCTGGCAAAAATCAGCTGTTCAAAACCTACATCGGCCAGGGCTACTACAACTGCCACACGCCGTCGCCAATCCTGCGCAACCTGCTGGAAAACCCGGCCTGGTACACCGCTTACACGCCGTACCAGCCAGAAATTTCCCAAGGCCGTCTCGAAGCGCTGCTGAACTTCCAGACCATGATCAGCGACCTCACCGGCCTGCCGATCGCCAACGCCTCGCTGCTCGACGAAGCCACCGCCGCTGCCGAAGCCATGACCTTCTGCAAACGCCTGAGCAAGAACAAGGGCAGCCACCAATTCTTCGCCTCGATCCACAGCCACCCGCAAACCCTCGACGTGCTGCGCACCCGTGCCGAGCCGCTGGGCATTGACGTTGTGGTCGGCGATGAGCGTGAACTGACTGACGTGACGCCGTTCTTCGGCGCACTGCTGCAATACCCGGCGAGCAACGGTGATGTGTTCGACTATCGCGAACTGACCGAACGCTTCCACGCCGCCAACGCCTTGGTCGCCGTCGCCGCCGACCTGCTGGCCCTGACCTTGCTGACCGCCCCGGGCGAGTTCGGCGCTGACGTCGCCATCGGTTCCGCGCAACGCTTCGGCGTGCCGCTGGGCTTCGGTGGCCCGCACGCGGCTTACTTCTCCACCAAAGATGCGTTCAAACGCGATATGCCGGGCCGTCTGGTCGGTGTCTCGGTTGACCGCTTCGGCAAGCCTGCGCTGCGTCTGGCGATGCAGACCCGCGAGCAACACATCCGCCGCGAGAAGGCCACCTCGAACATCTGCACCGCGCAGGTGCTGCTGGCCAACATCGCCAGCATGTACGCCGTCTACCACGGCCCGAAAGGCCTGACGCAGATCGCCAACCGCGTGCATCACCTGACCGCGATTCTGGCCAAGGGCCTGACCGCGCTGGGCGCTAATGTCGAACAAGCCAGTTTCTTCGACACCCTGACCGTGGCCACCGGCGCACACACCGCAGCGCTGCACGACAAGGCGCACGCTGCACAGATCAACCTGCGCGTGATCGACGCTCAGCGTCTGGGTCTGTCGGTCGACGAAACCACCACCCAGGCGGATATTGAAACCCTGTGGGGCCTGTTCGCCGACGGCAAGACCCTGCCGGACTTCGCTGCACTTGCTGCGACCGTGCAGAGCACTATTCCAGCCTCGCTGGTACGTCAGTCGCCAATCCTCAGCCACCTGGTGTTCAACCGTTATCACTCGGAAACCGAGCTGATGCGCTACCTGCGCAAACTGGCGGACAAAGACCTGGCACTGGATCGCACCATGATCCCGCTGGGTTCGTGCACCATGAAACTCAACGCCGCCAGCGAAATGATCCCGGTGACCTGGGCTGAATTCGGTGCCCTGCACCCGTTCGCCCCGGCCGCGCAAAGTGCCGGTTACCAGCAACTGACCGATGAACTGGAAGCGATGCTCTGCGCCGCTACCGGTTACGACGCGATCTCGCTGCAACCGAACGCCGGTTCGCAAGGTGAATACGCAGGCCTGTTGGCGATTCGTGCTTATCACCAGAGCCGTGGCGATGAACGCCGCGACATCTGCCTGATCCCCTCGTCCGCCCACGGCACCAACCCGGCCACCGCCAACATGGCGGGCATGCGCGTGGTCGTGACCGCCTGCGATGCGCGCGGCAACGTCGACATCGAAGACCTGCGTGCCAAAGCCATCGAGCACCGCGAACACCTCGCCGCGCTGATGATCACTTACCCGTCGACCCACGGCGTGTTCGAAGAAGGCATCCGCGAAATCTGCGGGATCATTCATGACAACGGCGGTCAGGTGTACATCGACGGCGCCAACATGAACGCAATGGTCGGCCTCTGCGCACCGGGCAAGTTCGGCGGCGACGTCTCGCACCTGAACCTGCACAAAACCTTCTGCATCCCGCACGGCGGTGGCGGCCCGGGCGTTGGTCCGATTGGCGTGAAGTCGCACCTCACTCCGTTCCTGCCGGGCCACGGCCAGATGGAACGCAAGGAAGGCGCGGTCTGCGCGGCACCGTTCGGCAGCGCAAGTATTTTGCCGATCACCTGGATGTACATTCGCATGATGGGCGGCGCCGGTCTGAAACGCGCTTCGCAACTGGCGATCCTCAACGCCAACTACATTTCCCGTCGCCTCGAAGAGCACTACCCAGTCCTGTACACCGGCAGCAACGGTCTGGTGGCGCACGAGTGCATTCTCGATCTGCGTCCGTTGAAAGACAGCAGCGGCATCAGCGTTGATGACGTCGCCAAGCGCCTGATCGACTTCGGTTTCCACGCGCCGACCATGTCGTTCCCGGTAGCGGGCACGCTGATGATCGAGCCGACCGAAAGCGAATCCAAGGAAGAACTGGATCGCTTCTGCGACGCGATGATCCGCATCCGCGAAGAAATCCGCGCGGTGGAAAACGGCACGCTGGACAAGGACGACAACCCGCTGAAGAACGCTCCGCACACCGCGGCGGAACTGGTTGGCGAGTGGACTCACCCGTACAGCCGCGAGCAGGCCGTTTACCCGGTTGCGTCGTTGATTGAAGGTAAATACTGGCCGCCGGTCGGTCGCGTCGACAACGTCTTCGGCGATCGCAACCTGGTGTGCGCCTGCCCGTCGATCGAAAGCTACGCTTAAAGGAATGAGGGGCAGGAATACCTGCCTCTTTCTCCAGAACACCACAAATCCCTGTGGGAGCTGGCTTGCCAGCGATGAGGGTGGATCAGCCTACATCTTTGTTGCCTGACCCACCGCCATCGCTGGCAAGCCAGCTCCCACAAGGAACGCATCAAGCCTGATGTTTCGCCAATTCCTATAACAAGAAACCGGAGAACCACTCATGTCGTTAAGCGTGTTCGACCTGTTCAAGATTGGCATCGGCCCCTCCAGTTCCCACACCGTCGGCCCGATGCGTGCTGCTGCGCGTTTCGCCGAAGGCCTGCGACGTGAAAATCTGCTGACCACCACCGCCAGCGTTCGCGTCGAACTCTACGGTTCCCTCGGCGCCACGGGTAAAGGTCACGGCAGCGACAAAGCCGTGTTGCTCGGCCTCGAAGGCGAACACCCCGACACCGTCAATACCGAAACCGTCGCCGCACGCCTGCAAGAAATTCGCGGCAACGGCCGACTGAATCTGCTCGGTGAGCACAGCATTGCGTTCAACGAGAAAGAACACCTGGCAATGATCCGCAAGCCGTTGGCCTATCACCCCAACGGCATGATCTTCCGCGCCTTCGATGCGGCGGGCCTGCAGATTCGCAGCCGTGAGTACTACTCGGTGGGTGGTGGTTTCGTCGTCGACGAGGATGCCGCCGGTGCCGACCGCATCGTCGAAGACGCCACACCGCTGACCTTCCCGTTCAAAAGTGCCAAAGACTTGCTCGGTCATTGCGCCACCTACGGTCTGTCGATCAGCCAGGTGATGCTGACCAACGAAAGCGCTTGGCGCCCGGAAGCGGAAACCCGCGCCGGACTGCTGAACATCTGGCAGGTGATGCAGGACTGCGTGGCTGCAGGTTGCCGTAACGAAGGTATTTTGCCGGGCGGCTTGAAGGTCAAACGTCGTGCGGCAGCGCTGCATCGGCAACTGTGCAAAAACCCGGAATCAGCGTTGCGCGATCCGTTGTCGGTGCTCGACTGGGTCAACCTCTACGCCTTGGCAGTCAACGAAGAAAACGCCAATGGTGGCCGCGTGGTTACCGCACCGACCAACGGCGCGGCGGGGATTATTCCGGCGGTATTGCATTACTACATGCGTTTTATCCCCGGCGCGAATGACGACGGCGTCGTACGGTTTCTGCTGACGGCGGCGGCCATCGGCATTCTCTACAAGGAAAACGCCTCGATCTCCGGCGCCGAAGTCGGTTGCCAGGGTGAAGTCGGCGTGGCCTGTTCGATGGCGGCCGGGGCATTGTGCGAAGTGCTCGGCGGCAGCGTGCAGCAAGTCGAGAACGCCGCGGAAATCGGCATGGAACACAACCTCGGTCTGACCTGCGACCCGATTGGCGGACTGGTGCAGGTGCCGTGCATCGAGCGCAATGCCATGGGTTCGGTGAAAGCCATCAACGCGGTACGCATGGCCATGAGAGGCGACGGCCAGCATTTCGTCTCCCTCGACAAAGTCATCCGCACCATGCGCCAGACCGGCGCCGACATGAAAAGCAAATACAAAGAGACCGCCCGCGGCGGTCTGGCGGTCAACATTATCGAATGCTGAGCCTTATTCAACTCGGCCTCCCTCAGGGAGACGATCGTACTTAGCCCCCTCTCCCCCGGGAGAGAAACGTAACTAGCTCCCTCTCCCTCCGGGAGAGGGCTGGGGTGAGGGGCCTTTGATCTTGATCTAGCCCCGACCCTCGAACCACATTTTCAAGGAGCCACGCATGTCCACCGAACAACTGTCGAAAACCCCGCTGCACGCTCTGCACCTCGAACTCGGCGCCCGCATGGTGCCGTTCGCCGGCTACGACATGCCGGTGCAGTACCCGCTTGGCGTGATGAAAGAACACCAACACACCCGTGAGCAGGCCGGGCTGTTTGACGTCTCGCACATGGGCCAGATTCGCCTGACCGGCGCCAACGCCGGCAAAGCCCTGGAAACCCTGGTGCCGGTGGACATCATCGATCTGCCGGTGGGCATGCAGCGTTACGCGATGTTTACCAACGACAACGGCGGCATTCTCGATGACCTGATGGTCGCCAACCTCGGCAACGATGAACTGTTTCTGGTGGTCAACGCCGCGTGCAAGGATCAGGACCTGGCTCACCTGCAACAACACATTGGCGATCAGTGCACCATTACGGCGCTGTTCGAAGAGCGCGCGCTGCTCGCGTTGCAAGGCCCGACGGCCGTTTCAGTGCTGGCGCGTCTTGCGCCGGAAGTAGCAAAGATGACCTTCATGCAATTCAACCGCGTGTCGTTGCTCGGCGTGGATTGCTTCGTCAGCCGTTCGGGTTACACCGGTGAAGACGGTTTCGAAATCTCCATTCCGGCTGCCGATGCCGAGAAACTCGCCCGCGCCCTGCTCGCCGAACCGGAAGTCCAGGCCATCGGCCTCGGTGCCCGCGATTCGCTGCGTCTGGAAGCCGGCCTGTGCCTGTACGGCCACGACATGAACACCGAGACCACGCCAATCGAAGCGAGCCTGCTGTGGGCGATTTCCAAGCCGCGCCGCGCTGATGGCGCACGGGCTGGCGGTTTCCCGGGGGCAGAGACTGTTTTCGCTCAACAACAGAACGGCGTCGCGCGCAAACGCGTCGGCCTGCTGCCGCAAGAACGTACGCCTGTGCGTGAAGGCGCGGAAATCGTCAACGAAGCCGGAGAAATCATCGGCAGCGTGTGCAGTGGCGGTTTCGGTCCGACCTTGGGCGGGCCGCTGGCGATGGGTTACCTCGACAGTGCTTATGTAACACTCGACACACCGGTCTGGGCCATCGTTCGTGGGAAAAAGGTGCAAATGCTTGTAAGCAAAATGCCATTTGTTCCACAACGCTACTATCGCGGTTGATTGACTGTTTCTATAAGTAACGCGATTGCGTTATGCGTGCACTAATGTGTAACGCAATCGCCACAAAAAAGTGCATTTTCTAACATTCGATTCGCATTTGAACTTTGCTTATAACGTTCGAAAACAATTGGACAAGCGAATCGTCTAAGACCGCAGTAGCGAACCGACTAAGTGCCAGCAAGCGTAGGAAAACCGGGCTCTTCACGGGGCTTGTTTTTTCTCCCGTAGTTGGCGTAGAGTTTGTCCACTGTGTTTGCATGGGTCAGCTTTGAATCGTGACCTGGGCAGTAGCCTACAAGTTAGCTACATCCCGTTCGACGTCTTCTTACTCTCCTGCAACCAGCCCCAGTACTCTTTCATGAGAAAGAGACTGTCATCAATTTTTGCGTCAAAGGAAATAAGAAATGTCCACACGTCAGAGCGGTACCGTCAAGTGGTTTAACGACGAGAAAGGTTTTGGTTTTATCACTCCAGAAAGCGGTCCGGATCTGTTCGTGCATTTCCGCGCCATTCAGGGCAACGGCTTCAAAAGCCTGAAAGAAGGCCAGAAAGTGACCTTCGTTGCTGTGCAGGGCCAGAAAGGCATGCAGGCTGACGAAGTACAAGCAGAAGCCTGATTTTCTGTTACGAAAAAGCCCCTGATATTGATATCAGGGGCTTTTTTGTACGCGCGAATCCGTAAAATGGCGCTTCATTTTGCATCCAGAGGCTGCCATGTCGAAAAACCTGCTCACGCCCCAAGGGGACTTCCCTCCCGTTGGCCTAGGTCGTCGCCTGGCAGCAATGTTCTATGACTTTCTGCTGTGCACCGCACTGCTGATCGTCACCGGCTTCGTTTACAAAATGATCCAGGCCGCGATCATCGGTGAAGAGCGTCTGCGGGTAATGACCGATGCCGGCAAGCTCGACGGTGATCCGCTCTACTCCACCGTGCTGCTGTTGGTGCTGTTTGCGTTCTTCGCCAAGTTCTGGACCCATGGCGGGCAGACATTGGGCATGCAGGTGTGGGGCATTCGCGTGCAGAACGCCAATGGCACGGCGATCAGCCTGTGGCAGGCGCTGTTGCGGTTTATGGTGTCGATTGCGTCGTGGCTGTGCGTAGGGCTGGGATTCTTCTGGTCGCTGTATGACAAGCAGAAGCGCACCTGGCATGACATCTATTCGGATACCCGCCTCGTCCGAATCCCGAAGAAGACCAAATAACTTCCAGACACCAAAAACTACTGTAGGAGTGAGCCTGCTCGCGATAGCGGTGTGTCAGTCAACATAATTGTTATCTGACACACCGCTATCGCGAGCAGGCTCACTCCTACAGGTTTATTTGTTGCCTGAAAGACCTCAGGCGTTGCCGGCCAGCTTCATCCGTGCGGCCTGGGTGAAATCCAGCATGCGCTTCAACGGCCGGATCGCCTGCGGAATCAACGCCGGATCAACAAAGATCTCGTTCGTGCCTTCCTTCAAGCTCTTGAGCGTGCGCTCAAGGGTGTTCATGGCCATCCACGGGCAATGCGCGCAACTGCGGCACGCGGCACCGTTACCGGCGGTTGGCGCTTCGATGAAGACCTTGTCCGGGCACAACTGCTGCATCTTGTAGAAGATGCCACGGTCGGTCGCGACGATCAGCGTCTTGTTCGGCAACGACTGTGCAGCGGCAATCAACTGACTGGTCGAGCCCACGGCGTCTGCCAGCTCAATCACCGAAGTCGGCGACTCCGGGTGCACCAGAATCGCGGCGTCCGGGTACAGCGCCTTCATGTCTTCGAGTTGCTTGGACTTGAACTCCTCGTGGACGATGCAGGCACCGTCCCAGAGCAGCATGTCGGCGCCGGTCTTGCGCTGAATGTAGGTGCCCAGATGCTTGTCAGGGCCCCAAATGATCGTCTCGCCGTTGTCCATCAGGCTTTCGACGATTTCCAGTGCGCAACTTGAAGTCACCACCCAATCAGCTCGAGCCTTAACAGCTGCGGAGGTGTTGGCGTAGACCACCACCGTGCGCTCCGGGTGCTGATCACAGAACGCCGAGAACTCGTCGACCGGGCAACCCAGGTCGAGCGAGCATGTCGCGTCCAGCGTTGGCATCAGCACGCGTTTTTCCGGGTTGAGAATCTTCGCGGTCTCGCCCATGAACTTCACGCCGGCGACCACTACGGTCTTGGCCGGATGAGCGTTGCCGAAGCGGGCCATTTCCAGGGAGTCAGAGACACAACCACCGGTTTCTTCGGCCAGAGCCTGAATCACCGGATCGCAATAAAAGTGGGCCACCAGCACCGCGTCCTGAGCCTTCAGCTCGGCGGCAATGGCGGAACGGTAATAAGCCTCTTCCTCAGCGGTCAGCGGTTTGGGCTGTTTGGCATCGAGGTGGGCTTGAACCAGAAGGCGTTCGGAAATCTGCGTCATGTTCGCAAGACCTGCAGGCGCGTTCGCGCGAAAGTCGAGTATACACCCGGCTCCGGACCGCTTGAGGGTACCGCCGGGAGAGTGAGTATTATCAGGCACGGACAGCATTGAAGCTGCGCAAGGCTACAGAATATCCCGTTGATACAAAAGATGATTCTGACCTGCGTCAGCGCTGCGGGTATTGAAATAACGCATAGCGAAATTGCAGGCAAAAAAAAACCCGGAAATCCTCACTTTCGTGGGCCTTCCGGATTTTCTAAACCGCCAAATATGGTGGGTCGTGTGGGATTCGAACCTACGACCAATTGGTTAAAAGCCAACTGCTCTACCAACTGAGCTAACGACCCGCTGTGTGGTGGCGCGTATAATACTGATTTTTAAGGACTATTCAACACCTTTTTGAAAATAATCAAAAATAAGGTGTTGGATCACTTACACCAGCGGCCGCGAAGCCTTCTGCGCGCAGGCGGCAGCTGTCGCATTTACCGCACGCACGGCCATCATCGTCGGCCTGATAGCAGGAAACGGTGAGGCCATAATCAACGCCGAGCTTCACGCCCGCCTGCACGATCTGCGCCTTGCTCAGGTTCTGCAACGGCGCCTGAATACGGAAACCGTTGCCTTCCACACCGGCCTTGGTCGCCAGGTTGGCCATGCGCTCGAACGACTCGATGAACTCCGGACGGCAATCCGGATAGCCCGAGTAATCCACCGCATTAACACCAATGAAGATATCGCGGGCGCCGAGCACTTCCGCCCAACCCAACGCCAGCGACAAGAACACCGTGTTGCGCGCTGGCACGTACGTCACTGGAATGCCTTCGCCCAGCTCTTCAGGGATGTCGATGCTGGCGTCGGTCAGGGCTGAGCCGCCCATGCCATTGAGGTTCAGGCCAATCACCTTGTGCTCGACCACACCCAAGTCGCGGGCGACGCGGGCGGCGGCGTGCAATTCGGCATGGGAACGCTGGCCATAGTCAAAGCTCATGGTGTAGCAGCGGTAGCCTTCGGCTCGGGCCATGGCCACTACAGTGGCCGAGTCCAGACCACCGGACAGCAGAATGACCGCACGTTTTTCGGTGGTGTTCAGTTGTTCGGTCATCTCAGCGCCCCGGCTCGTCATTCCACAAATATTTATGCAACTGCAATTGCAACCGCACCGGCAGGTTGTCCGCCACCACCCAGTCCGCCAGATCGCGAGCATTGAGATCATGGTGACTTGGGGAAAACAGCACTTCGCCGGCACGTCGATCAAGACCGTACTGAATCAGTTTGGAGACGGCCCAGTCATAATCGTCGCGCGAGCAGATGACAAACTTCACCTGATCGTTGGGCGTCAGCAGTTCGATGTTCTCGTAACGGTTGCGATGGGCTTCTTTCGAGTCCGGCGTCTTCAGGTCGACAACGCGACTGACGCGCGGATCGACAGCCGAGACGTCGAGGGCGCCGCTGGTTTCCAGCGAGACCTCATAACCGGCATCACACAATTGTTCGAGCAAAGGAATGGCATTGGGCTGTGCCAACGGCTCACCGCCGGTGACACAGACGTAGCGCGGGCGAAATCCGGCCACTTGCTCGAGGATGTCGTCGAGGGTGCGCACGGTACCGCCACTGAAGGCATAGGCGCTGTCGCAGTATTGGCAACGCAATGGGCAACCGGTCAGGCGCACAAAAACCGTGGGCAGCCCGGCAGTCCGCGTTTCCCCCTGCAAAGAGTAGAAAACTTCGGTGATTCTCAATGTGTCTTGCATAGTCGCCACGGGCGTAACAGCTAAACAGGCTGTCCGCCTCCGTCAGGCACTTCAGGCAATCCCGCCAACGCGTAGACCGCAAGAAGCGTGTTTCAGAAAAAGGGCGTGAATTCTAACGAAAAAACCCGCGACAAGCGCGGGTTTCTTCCAAACGGGTCAAGCCTGCTTACATGCGTTGCAGATCGCGCTGGGCCAACTGAGCAGCCGAGGTACCCGGATACTGGGCC
Source organism: Pseudomonas sp. IT-P395 (assembly GCF_949767675.1). Lineage (NCBI taxonomy): Bacteria > Pseudomonadati > Pseudomonadota > Gammaproteobacteria > Pseudomonadales > Pseudomonadaceae > Pseudomonas > Pseudomonas sp. IT-P395. The sequence continues at coordinate 57,346 of NZ_CATKPW010000005.1, read as the reverse complement.
ACCACCTGCTGCAGAATGCCTTTGACCTTGTCGGTATGACCGAGGCGGCGCTCTACATCAGCCAGCTTGTACAGCGAATCCGGCACTTTGGCGTGCTTGGGATACAGCTGCGAAACCTTGGCGAAAGCCTGACCTGCGCCTTGCAGATCGCCTTTGGCCAGATTCACTTCACCCAACCAGTACTGGGCGTTACCCGCGTATTGGCTGTTCGGGTATTTGCGCAGGAAAGCGGCAAAAGCCTGGCTGGCCTTGTCGAAATCCTTGGCTTTGATCAGGTCGAAAGCGGCATCGTAATACAGCTTTTCCTTGGCCGGATCACCCGGTTCACTGCTTGCAGCAGGTGCCTGGGCAGCAGCCCCGGCGCCAGCAGCAGCACCGGCAGCAGCACTTGCATCGCCACCGGCAGAAGAATTCTCAGGAGTCGCGGCAGGTGCAACGCCGGATCCTATGCGTCGATCAAGATCCTGGTATCGCTCCAGGGATTCCTGCTTCATGCGCGCAACCTGATTCTGCAGTTCTTCGATCACACCTTGCTGGCGCGATATCTGATCCTGCATCTGTTGCAATTGGTTGAACAGCATGCCTTGTGCCGAGGCAGGGGCCGAAGCCGCTCCCCCGGCATAGGCGCCGTTCGTACCGTAACCTGCAGGCGGATAACTGCTCCCGCTATTGTTATAACCGGAGTTGTCATCGACCACAGGAACCGCAGCCCACGCCGCAAGCGGCGCGAGGCTGAGAGCCAGAACAGTTACAGCACGACGGCACGTTCGCATATCGAATTACTTACGCAGTTCGACGCGACGGTTTTGAGCCCAGGACTGCTCGTCGTTGCCGGTAGCAACTGGACGCTCTTCGCCGTAGGAAACCAGTTCCAGCTGAGCTGGGGAAACACCTTGCAGTACCAGGTAGCGCTGAACGGCTTTCGCACGACGCTCGCCCAGTGCCATGTTGTACTCACGAGTACCACGTTCGTCGGTGTTGCCTTCCAGAACAACGCGAGCGCCGTTTGCTTTCAGGTCTTTGGCGTGAACGTCCAGAGCGCGCATGGCTTCTGGCTTCAGGTCCGAGCTGTCGTATTCGAAGTAGAAGGTGGTGATTGCGCGCAGAGCAGCTTCTTCGCTCAGGGAACCGTCAACGGCACCAGTGTTTGCGCCGTAACCAGCGTTTGGATCAACAGCGCCTTCACCGGCGTTGTCGCCGCCTTTGGACGAGCAACCTACAGCTACAGCCATGGCCAGAGCCAGCGCAGCAAATTTACCAAACTTCAGCATTTCCATCGTGAAACTCCTAATGAACCCCAGTGTGTTAAGTAAAACGTGTAGCGCCCGCTCACTTCAGGTAAGGGGACCAGGACGGTTCTCTGACTTCGCCTTGAGCGGTAGGAAGCGGGAGCCTAACGCGTCCATTAATGGACACGAGCATCAAGACTCCCCGGCCCTGTTGGCGGGTGGCGTAGATTACCATGGTGCCGTTGGGCGCAACAGTAGGTGACTCGTCCAGAGTGCTATCAGTGAGGATCTTTACACTACCTCGCTGCAGATCCTGAGCTGCCACCTTGAAATTGGTGAAGCCATCCTGACGATGGATCATCACCAAAGTCTTTTCATCTGCCGAAAGTTTCGGGTTGGCGTTGTAGTTACCTACAAACGTCACACGCTCGGCACCACCGCCACTGGCGCTGGTTTTGTAGATCTGAGGCTTGCCGCCGCGGTCCGAGGTGAAGTAGATGGTCGAGCCATCCTTGCCCCAGTACGGTTCGGTGTTGATGCCAGGACCTGCGGTCACGCGGGTGATCTGACGCGAAGCCAGATTCATCACATAGATGTCCGGGTTACCGTCTTTCGACAGTACGAACGCCAGGCGATCACCATTCGGCGACCAGGCTGGCGCGCCGTTCAGGCCTTCGAAATTGGTGATTTGCTCACGGCGACCGGTGTCGATGTTCTGCATGAAGATGCGCGGACGCTTCTGCTCGAACGACACGTAGGCGATGCGTTTGCCATCCGGTGCGAAGCGCGGCGACAGAATCGGCTCACGCGATTGCAACAGCGTCACGGCGCGAGCACCGTCGTAGTCCGAACGCTGCAGGGTGTAACGGGTGTTCTTCTCGGAGAAGCGCTCGGCCGTCACGTACAGCAGACGCGTCGAGAACGCACCTTCAATACCGGTCAGTTTCTGGAACGACTGATCGGAGATGAAGTGCGCCATGTCGCGCAATTGCTCGGTGGTACCGGAAACACTGCCGTCTGCCACTTTTTGCTCGGTGGCTACGTTGAACAGCGCCCACTGCACCTGCAAGCGACCGCCCGCTGGCGCAATGCTGCCGACCATCATGTATTGAGCACCCACCGCCTTCCAGTCACGGAAGATGATTTCGCTCGGCTGGCTTGGCTGGCTGATCATGTTTTGCTTTGGAATCGGCGAGTAGTAGCCCGAGTTGCGCAAATCGTTACCAATGATTTCAGCCATGTCGTCCGGCAGCACGGCACCGCCCTGCATACCAAACGGTACAACGGCGATCGGGGTTGCCCGATCGCTGCCGCTGGTGACCAGAATGTTCTTTTCATCCGCCATCGCGATCCCTGCCATGCAGCAGATCACGACCAGCATTCCTCGAAGAAGGTTTCTCACAAGGCTAGATCCTCAGGTGTGAATGTCATCTTGAATGAACGATACGGAGCGAAATCGCTCGGCTTCATTCCCTGCATTTCTGTCAAACGTCCAATATTTTTGACCGCTGCCACTGCCGAAGCATCGAACGGACCATCGCCACTGGATTTGGCCACGCTGACCGAAGTCACCGTACCGTCCGGCAACATGCCGATCTGCAACACCACCGTCATGCCTTTGCGTGCCGAAGGTGGACGGGCCCAGCCTTCTGCAGCTCGCGCACGAATCAGGTCATCGAAACTGCCCGCGACTTCGTCGCCCTGCTCATCGGCCAAGGCCTGCTGGCGCTGCGGCGTATCGGAAAGCAAATCGGCCAAGGCCTGAGCCTTTTTGTCTTCGGTCGATTTACGTGCTGCATCCTGCGCTTTCTTCTTCGCAGCATCGGCAGCAGCTTTCTTCTTCGCTTCGTCGGCGATTTTCTTCTTCGCCTCTTCAGCTTCAGCTTTCTTCTTGGCGTCTTCGGCGGCTTTCTTCTTCGCGTCTTCGACGATCTTCTTCTTGGCTTCTTCAGCGGCTTCTTTCTTGGCTTCTTCCTTAGCCTCTTCTTCAGCCTTCTTCTTGGCTATATCAGCCAATTGTTTCTCTTCGGCCTTCTTGGCTTCGGCTTTCTTCGCGTCGTCAGCTTTCTTGGCGTCATCCGCCTTTTTAGCTTCATCCGCTTTTTTAGCCTCATCGGCCTTCTTGGCTTCCTCGGCTTTTTGAGCCGCTTCTTCTTTCTTTTGTTCCGCAGCGGCCTTGATCTCTTCCTGCTCGACCTTTTTCTGTTCCATCTGCTCGACTTCAGTCTGGCGCGCGGCGGATTTCTTCGCCTCACCCGCAATCTTCTGATTGGTCTGGGTGGTTGCCTGACTTTTCGATTTCAGTTGGTACAGGGTCGCCTGGACAATCGGCTTGGCCGGCGGCAGCTCTGGTGTGAAGGCAAAACTGACGAACAGCATGCCGAACACCAGCACGTGCAGGACAATTGCCAGAACACTAGGCCAGAAGTAGCTTTCCGAGGCGGACGGCTCTCGCTGTTGCTGCATCAGGGGGCCTCGGTAATCAAACCAACATTACCGACCCCGGCTTTCTGCAACCCGCCCATGGCGCCCATGACAGAACCATAGTCGACGGTCTTGTCACCGCGGATGAAGACCTGGGTACGCTTGCCGCCTTCGGTGCCGGCACGAATGATCTTGGTCACCGCGTCGGTCATTTGCGGCAGGGTCATGGCCCTGTCCTGTTGCTTCTCGGTGTCGACTTCGCTGCCAAGGTTCCAGTAGTAGGTCTTGTCAGCCTTGATCGAAATAGTCAGGACCTGCGTGTTGTTGTCCTGCGGCAAGGCTTCGCTGGAAACCTTGGGCAGATCAACTTTCACGCCCTGATTGAGCATCGGCGCAGTCACCATGAAGATGACCAGCAGCACCAACATCACGTCGATGTATGGCACCACGTTCATCTCGGCGACCGGCTTGCGCTTTTTGCGAGCTCGAGCGATTAAAGCCATTGGAAATTACCTGCTTATTCTTCGCTGGTGTGCACTTTGCGGTGCAGGATCGCCTGGAATTCATCGGCGAAGGTGTAGTAGCGGCTCAGCAAGGTTTCGCTGCGGGCAGAGAAACGGTTGTAAGCGATAACTGCCGGGATTGCCGCGAACAGGCCGATCGCGGTGGCGATCAGGGCTTCGGCGATACCCGGGGCCACAGTGGCCAGAGTGGCTTGCTGGGCGCTGGCCAGACCGCGGAAGGAGTTCATGATGCCCCACACGGTACCGAACAGACCGATGTACGGGCTGACCGAACCGACAGTGGCGAGGAACGGCAGGCTCTGCTCCAGTTTCTCTTCTTCGCGGGAGATGGCGACGCGCATGGCCCGGGCCACGCCTTCCATCACCGCTTCAGGATCGACGCCTGGCTGCTGACGCAGACGCGAGAACTCCTTGAAGCCGGCACGGAAGATCTGCTCAACGCCCGAATCCGGATCCGGGTTGCTGCCCGCCTGACGGTACAGCTTGGACAGGTCGATACCCGACCAGAAGCGCTCTTCGAAGCTCTCCAGGGCGCGTCGACCGGCGCGCAGCAGATTGCTGCGCTGAAAGATCATGATCCATGAGGTCACCGATGCGGCCACCAGGGTCAACATTACCAACTGCACCACGATGCTGGCATTGCTGACCAGGCTCCACATGGAGGAATGGTCGACGACGTTAGCTTCCACGCTTTATCTCCTGCTTTGAGTGTGTACCCGGGCCGACCGCGTCGGCGAAGGCCGCACGCAAATCTTCGGGAAGGGCCCGGGGTTTCAAACTGTTAGTGCGCACACAGGCCACCAAAAACTGCCCCTCACAGAGCAGCACATTATCCGTTGCCCGCCTGACCTGCTGTTTGAAGCGCAGGCTGACCCGGTTCAATTCGATTACATCAGCGCTTACCAGCAGTTCGTCGTCCAGTCGCGCCGGCGCGTGATAGCGCGCTTCGCTGGAGTGCACGACAAACAACAGGTCCTCCCCTGCCAGCTGCGATTGGGCAAAGCCCAGTTCGCGAAGCCGCTCGGTTCGAGCCCGTTCCATAAACTTGAGGTAATTAACGTAATACACGATGCCGCCCGCATCGGTGTCCTCGTAATAAACGCGACAACGATGTGCGAACGGCTCAAGCCCGTTTTGCGCGCGCATACTCTAGTGCTTACTCCTCAGGTTGCCAATCCGGCCAGGCAACTGTTTTTCATGGTTTCAGAGCTTTACCGCAAAAGTACCGTCCTGTGACCGTACAAACCCTGAATAAATCGACAACAAATGTGTATTAATCGTCCACGGCATCGAGAAACTCGTCTGCCACGGGCATTTCACCCATTCGTGACGGAATGTTTAAACCGAAGTGCAGGTACGCATGGCGCGTCACCACCCTGCCCCGTGGCGTGCGCATGATGTAACCCTGCTGGATCAGATACGGTTCCAGCACATCCTCAATGGTGTGACGTTCTTCACTGATCGCAGCGGCGAGGCTGTCGATACCGACCGGGCCGCCATCGAACTTCTCGATCATGGTCAACAGCAGACGCCGGTCCTGATGATCGAAACCATGCTCGTCGACGTCCAGCAGGTTCAGCGCCAGATCCGCCACCGCCTTGGTGATGTGGCCCTTGGCGCGGACTTCGGCGAAGTCACGCACGCGGCGCAACAGACGGTTGGCGATTCGCGGCGTACCACGGGCACGACGTGCGATTTCGAACGATCCTTCCGGATCCAGCGGCAGACCGAGAATCGCCGCCGAACGGCTGACAATCGTCGCCAGATCGGCCGTGCTGTAGAACTCAAGACGCTGGACAATACCGAAGCGGTCACGCAACGGGTTGGTCAGCATGCCGGCGCGAGTGGTTGCGCCCACCAAAGTGAACGGCGGCAGATCGAGTTTGATCGAACGCGCGGCCGGCCCTTCACCGATCATGATATCGAGCTGGAAATCTTCCATCGCCGGGTACAGCACTTCTTCAACGATCGGCGACAGGCGATGGATTTCGTCGATGAACAGCACGTCGTGCGGTTCGAGGTTGGTCAGCAGCGCCGCCAGATCACCCGGACGCTCAAGTACCGGACCGGATGTGCTCTTGATAGACACGCCCATTTCCTGGGCAATGATGTTCGCCAGCGTGGTCTTGCCCAGACCAGGCGGGCCGAAGATCAGGGTGTGGTCGAGGGATTCGCTACGGCCACGGGCGGCCTGGATGAACAGTTCCATCTGCTCGCGCACGGTCGGCTGGCCAATGTAGTCGGCCAGACTGACCGGGCGAATGGCCCGGTCCTGGACTTCTTCGCGCTCACGCGGGCTGTGCGCGGCGGTGATCAGACGATCAGCTTCAATCACTTAAATCATTCCCTTCAGGGCACGGCGGATCAGGTCTTCACTGCTCAAACTCTTGTCCTTGATGGCGGTAATCGCCTTGCTCGCTTCCTGCGGCTTGTAGCCCAGGGAAATCAGCGCGCTGACCGCATCGTTCTCGGCGGTATTGACCGGCGCCGGGCCATCAGGCTGATTCGGTACCAGGGCAAACATCGCCGGCGAAGTTTCCCAGGCCTTGAAGCGGTCTTTCAACTCAACCAGCAAGCGCTCGGCGGTTTTCTTGCCGACTCCCGGCACTTTGGTCAAGGCCGAGGTGTCCTGCGACTGCACACAGCGGATCAGCTCATCGACTTCCAGGCTCGACATCAACGCCAGGGCCAATTTTGGCCCGACACCATTGAGACGGATCAACTCGCGAAAAAAGTCTCGCTCACGCTTGCCGGCAAAACCATAGAGTAACTGCGCGTCTTCGCGTACGACCAAATGGGTGTGCAGGGTCAGCGGTTCACCGACCGACGGCAGACGATAAAGGGTGGTCATGGGCACTTCCAGCTCATACCCGAGGCCGTTTACATCCAGAATCAGGTGCGGCGGCTGTTTCTCAGCCAGGGTGCCGCGCAAGCGTCCAATCACGTTTCAGATCCTTGAGCGTTGGCCAGCCGTGGGCTGGCGACTATCGAAAGGCGAATTTCGCGCCGACGACTCAGGCGCAGGAAATCCACTTTCAAGAAAATTGATGCTGATGCTATCAGAGACGCAGGCGCCCGCCACGACTGCGTGCCGTTCCCAAACCGTGGGGCAGCAGACTGGAACGCGTGTGCGCATGGCAAATGGCAATGGCCAGGGCGTCCGAGGCATCGATTTGTGGTTTGCTGGTTAGTTTGAGCATGTGCATGACCATCATTTGCACCTGTTCTTTATTCGCCGCGCCGGTGCCGACCACAGCCTGTTTAACTTGAGTGGCGGTGTACTCGGCGATCTCCAGACTCTCTTCAGCGCCAGCCACGATTGCAGCGCCGCGAGCCTGACCGAGCTTCAGCGCCGAATCGGCGTTTTTCGCCATAAAGACTTTTTCGATGCCCATGGTCACCGGACCGTAGGTCTGAATGATCTCCCGCACTCCGCGATAGACGATTTGCAGGCGTTCATGCAGTTCGCCCGCACCGGTACGAATGCAGCCGGAAGCCACATAAATACAACCGCCACGCCCGGTATCTCGAACAATGCCGTAACCGGTGATGCGCGAACCGGGGTCGATACCAAGAATTAAAGTCATAACGCCTGCAGAAATTGGTGCGAAAGCTGAGGGTACATGTAGGAGCTGCCGAAGGCTGCGATCTTTTGATCTTTCAAAAACAGAAAGATCGCAGCCTTCGGCAGCTCCTACAGGTGAAGTGTAGAGCCAGCAAAAACTGCGACCTTTCTATTTGCATCAACCGAGCTGAGCGGCCACGTCTTCCGGAATGTCCGCGTTGGAGTAAACGTTCTGCACGTCATCCAGGTCCTCGAGCATATCGATCAGCTTGAGTACCTTCTCCGCACCTTCCAGATCCAGCTCGGCGCTGGTGGTCGGCTGCATGACGATTTCCGCGTCATCCCCCTTGAACCCGGCGGCTTCCAGCGCGTTACGCACCGCGTAGAAACTGGTGAACGAGGTAAACACGTCAATCGAACCGTCTTCATGGCTGACCACGTCATCGGCATCGGCTTCCAGCGCCGCTTCGGTCAGCGCATCTTCATCGACGCCCGGCGCGAAGCTGATCTGGCCTTTGCGTTCGAACAGATACGCCACCGAACCGTCGGTGCCGAGGTTGCCACCGCACTTGCTGAAAGCATGACGAACGGCTGCCGCAGTACGGTTGCGGTTGTCGGTCATGCACTCGACCATCACCGCGACGCCGCCCGGGCCGTAACCTTCGTAAGTCAGTTCTTCAACGTTGTCCGCTTCGGTGGCACCGGCGCCGCGCGCCACGGCGCGATCGATGATGTCACGGCTCATGTTCGCGCTCAGCGCCTTGTCCAGGGCCAGACGCAGACGCGGGTTGGATCCGGGATCACCGCCACCCTGACGGGCCGCAACGGTCAGTTCGCGGATCCACTTGGTGAAGATCTTGCCTCTCTTGGCATCCTGACGTTCTTTGCGGTGCTTGATGTTCGCCCACTTGGAATGACCTGCCATAACTCGCTCCGAATTCTCTTTGAAACGTTGCCCGCCCTGCTCATGCAGCGGCCAGCAAACAAAAAAATCTCGACCTGCTCTCTATAGAAAGAAAAAAGGCGCATCCGAAGATGCGCCTTCAGGCCCGTCTTACTCAGCCTTTGGCGTTTCGCGCAAACGAATGTGCAGCTCGCGCAGTGCCTTGGCATCCACGACACCCGGCGCTTGCGTCATCACGTCGGCAGCACTCTGGGTTTTCGGGAATGCGATCACTTCACGGATCGACTGGGCGCCGGTCATCAGCATTACCAGACGGTCCAGACCGAAGGCCAGACCACCGTGCGGCGGCGCACCGTATTTCAGCGCGTCGAGCAGGAAGCCGAATTTCTCTTCCTGTTCCGCTTCGTTGATGCCCAACAGGCGGAATACCGCTTGCTGCATTTCCTTGCGGTGGATACGGATCGAACCGCCACCCAGCTCGGTGCCGTTCAGCACCATGTCGTACGCGCGGGACAGAGCGCCGGCCGGGTTGGCTTCCAGTTCTTGCGGGGAGCACTTCGGCGCGGTGAACGGGTGGTGCAGCGCGGAGAAGCTGCCGTCGTCGTTTTCTTCGAACATCGGGAAGTCGACGACCCACATTGGTGCCCACTCGCAGGTCAGCAGCTTGAGGTCGTGACCGAGCTTGATGCGCAGTGCGCCCAAGGCTTCGCTGACGATCTTGGCCTTGTCGGCGCCGAAGAACACGATGTCGCCGTCAACTGCACCCACGCGATCGAGGATGGCGTTGAGGTTTTCCAGCGGGATGTTTTTCACGATCGGCGATTGCAGACCTTCAACACCGGCTGCACGCTCGTTGACCTTGATGTACGCCAAGCCCTTGGCACCGTAGATGCCGACGAACTTGGTGTAATCGTCGATCTGCTTGCGTGGCATGCTTGCGCCGCCTGGAACGCGCAGTGCGGCGATACGGCATTTCGGATCGTTGGCCGGGCCGCTGAACACTTTGAAATCAACTTCTTTGAGCTGATCGGCGACGTCGACCAGTTCCAGCGGGTTACGCAGGTCTGGCTTGTCGGAACCGTAGCGGCGCATGGCTTCTTCGAAGGTCATGTGCGGGAATTCGCCGAACTCCAGACCCAGCACTTCCTTGAACAGGTTGCGGATCATTTGCTCGGTCAGGCCCATGATCTCTTTTTCATCGAGGAAGCTGGTCTCGATGTCGATCTGGGTGAATTCTGGCTGACGGTCGGCACGCAGGTCTTCGTCGCGGAAGCACTTGGCGATCTGGTAGTAACGGTCGAAGCCAGCGACCATCAGCAGTTGCTTGAACAGCTGTGGCGATTGCGGCAGGGCGAAGAACGAACCGGCATGGGTACGGCTAGGCACCAGATAGTCACGCGCGCCTTCAGGCGTAGCGCGGGTCAGGATCGGCGTTTCAACGTCGAGGAAGCCGTTCTCGTCGAGGAAGCGACGGATGCTGGTGGTCATGCGCGAGCGCAGACGCAGCTTCTCGGCCATTTCCGGACGACGCAGGTCGAGGAAGCGATAACGCAGACGGGTTTCTTCGCCAACGTCGGAGAACTCGTTCAGCGGGAACGGCGGGGTTTCCGACTCGTTCAGCACTTCCAGTTCATAACCCAGCACTTCGATCATGCCCGACGCCATGTTGGCGTTGGTGGCACCGGCCGGACGCAGACGCACCTTACCGGTGATCTTCACGACGTACTCGCTGCGCACGCGATCGGCAGCGGCGAAGCTCTCGGCGCGATCCGGATCGAACACTACCTGAGCCAGACCATCACGATCACGGATATCGAGGAAAATCACCCCGCCGTGGTCGCGACGACGGTGAACCCATCCGCAAAGGGTAATTTCCTGGCCTTCCAGGCTTTCGTTCAGTTGGCCGCAATAGTGGCTGCGCATCATGGTCGTGGTTCGCTTCTCGTAATTCGAAAAATTCGGTGGAGCTCCCATTGCTTTTCAAGCAATGCGGAAACTCACGCGTGTCGTTCAACCCGGGGTTGAACCCTAGTCAGATTTGTCGCCACCGGCCAGGTTCTTCTTGGCGCCGGTCTTGAAATCGGTTTCGTACCAACCGCCGCCACTGAGGCGAAAGCCTGGCATCGACAGTTGCTTCTTGAGCTCTGGCGCCTGACAGGCAGGGCAGTCGACCAGCGGTGCCTCGCTGATCTTTTGAATGGCTTCCAACTGATGACCACAGGAAGCACATTGATAATCGTACATCGGCATGGGGGGTGTCTCGGCGATCAGATTGCCACCGCGCGCAGGGCTTTGCGGCGAAAGAGCGGGATTATATCGATTAAATGCGGCCTGTGCAGCCGTAAGACTGCACAGGCCGCGACCTCGTTTGCAACTGCCGTTTCAGAGCGATTCGACAGGTGTAGCTTGCTTGACGCCGTTCATGACACACACCACCCGCACCAGCGCGCTGAAATTTCTCACCCCGCCATGACGCAGATGCACTTCACGGTCGACGTGGGACAACAGCGAGCTGATCGAACAGCAGTTGTCTGCGGCCATATTGCCAAGGATGTTCCAGTAGACCCGCTCCAGCCGCAGGCAGGTCGCATAACCGTTCAGACGCACGGATCGTGACGATGGCTGAACCAATGCCATGTCGAATTCGTGGACGAACGGATCGACTTTCAATTCATGTGGCAAGCCGACAATCCTGTCGCCTCGCCTGTCTCCCTCTACCATATCGGTGACACTCCTTTGCCATCTCTGCTTGTTTGAAAAGTCACATCCTGTGGCTTTCATAAAAGCGCAGACACAACGTTATAGCCAGACGACTTATTGACCGACAACGTAGGAAAAGCCAACGATACAGGTGGGATTGCGGACAGCGCGCGAGCCTTCTGCTGCTGGCCCGCGCACCGGCAGATTTACGCTTCCAGCAAGGCGCGCAGCATCCACGCGGTTTTCTCGTGAACCTGCATGCGCTGGGTCAACAGGTCTGCGGTCGGCTCATCGCTGACCTTGTCGAGCAGCGGGAAAATGCCACGCGCCGTGCGGGTCACGGCTTCCTGGCCGTCGACCAGTTGTTTGATCATGTCTTCGGCACTCGGCACACCCACTTCTTCCTTGATAGAAGAAAGGCGTGCGTAGGTGGCGTAGGCGCCTGGCGCCGGAAAGCCCAAGGCGCGAATACGCTCGGCAATCAAATCAACGGCCAGCGCGAGTTCGTTGTATTGCTCTTCGAACATCAAGTGCAGCGTCCGAAACATCGGACCGGTGACGTTCCAGTGGAAGTTGTGGGTTTTCAGATACAGCACGTAGGTGTCCGACAGCAGACGCGATAAGCCTTCGACGATGGACTTGCGGTCTTCTTCACTGATACCGATATCGATTGCCATGTTTACCCCCTAACGGCGATTGAATTCATCCAACAGGTGCAGACCCACTCTAGCAAGGCTGTCGACACCCCGCAGCCCCGATCAGATGCACACACTGCGACAAATCGACCGACGCCATGCCGCTGGCCGGGCTGATTTGAGTAGCCGCAGGCTTTGCTGTTAAATAGACAGTGTGTCGCCATGCCCCATTTTTCGGGGCGTTGCGCATAGGCTGATGCCGTGAACGTGTCCACCGCCTCTTATTTTGTCCCGAAGCGAACCGTGCGCCTTCAGCTCTTCCTTGTGAGCCGTCATAAACGTGAGCCAATCAAAATGTTGAAAATCGTCCACCTGCTAATGGGCGCAGCGGCACTGCTGCTGTCGTTCATACCCAGCTTGAAATCCGAAGCCGTTCCCTACCTGCAACAACCCGATGCACTTTACCTGGCCTTTTTCGGCCTGCTGAACCTGGTGATTGCTCCTGTGATTCCTTTCTGGAACAAAGGCCCTCGTCAGCATCTGCAAAACCTGGTCAGCGCGCTGCTGGTACTGACTGTCGTCCTGCAAACCCTGACCCTGATCGCGCCGATGCCCGTCATCGCCGGCCAGCCAGCCGTACTGTTCACCCTGGTGATCGCGCTGGTTGCCGTGGTCCTGCATCTGGCTGTGAGCTTCTATCGTTCTTCACCTGCTGCTGCTCCAACCAGCTATGACATGACCAATCGTGATACCGGTACCGTCAAGTGGTTCAACACCTCCAAAGGCTTCGGTTTTATCTCCCGGGATTCCGGCGATGATATTTTCGTGCACTTTCGCGCGATCCGTGGCGAAGGTCATCGCGTACTGGTCGAAGGCCAGCGCGTGGAGTTCTCGGTGATGAACCGCGACAAAGGCCTGCAAGCCGAGGATGTGATCGCCGCACTGCCGCGACGCTGATCCAGGCATAAAAAAACCGCGAGCAGCCTGCTGTTCGCGGTTTTTTTACGCCTGATGAAAAGTACCTGCCTCAGTAGTGTGGCGGGGGCGCCTCATCCTCAAAGGACTCGAACTGACCGACCATCTCTTCCTGACGCTTGAGCATTGCTGCCATTTGCAATTGCAGGCGCTCGACCACGCGCTGCTGAGCGACCAGTACGTCGTTCAATGCCTGAATAGTGTCATCCTGAAATGCCAGACGGCTTTCCAGATCGGTAACGCGGTCTTCCAGGCTCATGAATCAGCCCTCCAGAAACGTAAAGTCTTCGGTCAACACCAGACGCAACTTTGCGCGAATGGCCTCTACTTGCTCGGCATTGTAAGGCTTGGCCGGGAGCTTGCCCCAGACCGGCGCCGGCCAGGCTGCGTCATCGCGTTTGCGCACAATCACATGCATATGCATCTGGCTGACAACGTTACCCAGGGTGGCGACGTTCATTTTGTCGGCATCGAACAGATCCTTGAGCAGCTCAGCCAGCGCGGTGGTTTCAAGCCAAAACTGTTGCTGATCGGCGACATCCAACTGAAACAACTCACTGATATCGTCGCGACGAGGCACCAGGATGAACCAAGGGAAGTTGGCGTCATTGGACAGCAGCAGTCGGCAGAGAGGGAAATCACCGATGGTCAGCGTGTCCTGTTGAAGTCGTGAATCTAAAGCAAACACTGCGCGCACTCCCGGCTGATCTTCATTATTCAGCTTAGCGGCGATCCTTATGGACGGCGCACCAAGCGACAGGACGGCAGCATACCTGCGAATGCGCCTGCCTTCACGGCGACGGTGTACCCCATCGCCCTGCGAACGCCCCGACATGTGACATTTGCGAGCACAACGCACCAGCATGAAACCAGCATCCAGACTCAGCCCGACAAAATGACCGAAAACAGCAGAGACGTTCAGCGTCATCGCCCCTGCAAGCTGTATGAATTCAGAACAGCTGTAAATTTTTTTGCACCAAAACTGCACAGTGCGTCTACGCTCACTGCGTCGGGCATCCGCCAAATACTCACTGGCGGGGTGAACCGGTAACGTTTTTGGTTGTCACGCGCGTTTCTCGGCGTGGCAACACCATAGGAGGTATGGCGTCAAGCACAGAAAAAATCAGGCTTGAAGCCCCGCTTTCACAAGGTTTTCACAAACACAGGCGGGTGTTCAGAAAAATAACCGCAGCAAAATTGCGGTTTGTGCACGCTTGTTGCATTCGTACCCATATGGACTATAAGCGCACCACTGGAAGTGGATGCCTTAAGCCCCATAAGAACAGTGGCAGGGTTGCCCGATGGAGATTCAAGTGTTTTGCCAGGGACTCTTTTTTACCGATGCAAAAAGGCCCATAAACAGCGAGAAAGTTGTCAGTCCGGCTGCGTCGGTACTGTGAATTTGCGACATCCACCACGCCATTTGCGACAACGTCGTAAAGATGCTGAAAGGTTGGATTAGCAAGTATCGCCAACATTGTCGGCGTGATATAAGTTTGCGCCGACACAAAAAGAAAGAGCCGCCCAGATAATAAAACAGGTGGGACGGCAGTACTCTTCTAAAACCAAAGGAGCAAATCACGATGCGCGTGATGAAGTGGAGCATGATCGCACTGGCAGTTGCAGCAGCAGCCAGTACTCAAATGGCTACGGCCGCACCGTTTGTAAGTGACCAGTCTGAAGCCAAAGGTTTTGTTGAAGACGCGAAACTCACCGAGACGTTGAAGAACTACTACTTCAACCGCGACAACAAGAACGGCGGCCGCGACCAGAAAGACTGGACCCAGGGCTTCCTTGGTAACTTCAACTCCGGTTACACCCAAGGTACTGTCGGTGTTGGTATCGATGCCTACGGTTACCTGGCACTGAAACTGGACGGCGGCGACGGTACTTCCGGTTCGGGCAACATGAGCCGCAGCGATACCGTTAACCCGAACAACGGCGCTCGCGACGTTAACGACAGCCAGGGCAAAGCCGGCGCGTCGGTCAAATTCCGCGTTTCCAAAACCGAACTGAAATTCGGCGACATGCAGCCAAGCACTGCTCCAGTGTTCGCTGTCGGCGGCTCCCGTATCCTTCCGCAAACGGCTACTGGCTTCCAGTTGCAGAGCAGCGAAGTCAAAGACCTTGACCTCGAAGCCGGTCATTTCTACTCGGCTTCCAGCCAGGACAAAAACGCCCGTAACGGCGGTCTGTACGCTAACTACGCAGGCGTAGAAGCCGACTCGATCGACTACTTCGGTGGTAAATACAGCATCACCGAAAACCTGAGCGCATCGCTCTACGGCGCCAAGCTGGAAGATATCTGGAACCAGTACTACGCCAACGTGAACCTCACCACCCCATTCAGTGGTGACACTTCGCTGAACACTGACTTCAACATCTACCGCACCACCGACACCGGTGACAAGCTGGCAGGTGACATCAGCAACACTGCCTTCTCCCTGGCAACCGCGCTGTCGTTCCTGAAAGCACACACCTTCACCCTGGCCTTCCAGAAGGTCAACGGCGATACCCCGTTCGACTACATCGGCGTGGGCAAGAACAACCGCGGTGGCGACTCGATCTTCCTGGCTAACTCCATCCAGTACTCTGACTTCAACGGTCCTGGCGAGAAATCCGTTCAAGCTCGCTACGACCTGAAAATGGCCGAGTACGGCGTTCCAGGCCTGAGCTTCATGGTTCGTTACGTTAAAGGTTGGGACATCGACGGTACCAGCACTCCAGCTGGCAGCCCTTACACCGGTCTGTACGGTGAAGATGGCAAACACCACGAAACCAACTTTGAAGCCAAGTATGTTGTTCAGTCTGGCCCGGCTAAAGACCTGTCCTTCCGCATTCGTCAAGCCTGGCACACTGCCAACGCTGACCAAGGCGAAGGCGATGTCAAAGAGTTCCGTCTGATCACCGAATACCCACTGAACATCTTGTAATTGTCAGTGGTTAGTTTGGAAGCATAAAAAAAGGCCCATCTTGCGATGGGCCTTTTTTATTGCCGGTCACTTGCAATAGTTGCCTGACCGACAAGTCAGGCAATTAATTAGCAACCTATCATTGTGTTGCCGATTCCTGCACCACACGAATCACCCGTTGTGGAAAAGGAATATCAATACCTGCAGTCTTTAAACGATCGCGCGACTGTTCGTTAAACATGAACATCACGTCCCAGTAATCTGCAGTTTTAACCCACACACGCAGCGAAACAGTGATCGAACTGTCGCCCAAGGTCGAAATCACGGCCTGCGGCGCCGGATCCTGCAACACGCGCTCATCCTTGGCCAGATCCAGCAACACCTGACGGGCCTTCTGCAGATCGGCTTCGTAATCAACGCCTACATCAAATACGACTTTGCGGGTCGGCTGACGGTTGGTGTTGGTGATGATGCCATTCGACAGGTTGCCGTTTGGCACGATGATGGTTTTGTTGTCACCGGTACGCAGCACGGTGTGGAAAATCTGGATGCTGTCAACCGTACCCGACACGCCTTGCGCCTCAATCCAGTCACCGATACGGAACGGACGGAACAGCAGAATCAGCACGCCGCCAGCGAAGTTCGCCAGACTGCCCTGCAACGCCAAACCGATGGCCAGACCAGCCGCACCGATCGCCGCAACGAACGAGGTGGTTTCAACGCCGATCATCGAAGCGACGCTGACAATCAGCAACACTTTGAGAATGATGTTCGCCAGGCTGCTGATAAAGCCTTGCAGCGCCAAGTCAGCGTTGCGCAGAGCCAACAGACCGCCGAGCTTTTGCGTGACCTTGTTGATCAGCCACCAGCCGATGGCCAGGGTAATCACTGCCAACAGCACGCGGCTGCCGTATTCCATGATCATCGGGATCCACGCCTGGGATGCCTTGACCAGGTTGTCCACCTCAGCATTCAAATCCATGTTCTATCTCCTGATTTCCGGCTACCCGGGCTGTAAAAAATCAGCGGCAGAAAGACTGAACCTGTTGGGGCTCAATCGTTTCTGCCGTTGCTTGGGCCTCGGACGCTGAAAACGCCGAGAGGTTCCCCGACCGGGAAGCTTAGTCGCGGAAGTTGTTGAACTGCAGGGGCATGCCGAATTCCTTGGCCCGCAGTGCCGCGATGGCCTCTTGCAGGTCATCACGCTTCTTGCCGGTCACACGCACTTGCTCGCCCTGAATGGCAGCCTGCACTTTGAGTTTGGCGTCCTTGATGTGGCCGACGATTTTCTTCGCCAGCTCCTTGTCGATGCCTTCCTTGAGCACGGCGTCCTGCTTCATCAGTTTGCCCGATGCGTAGGCGTCTTTGACTTCAAGGCACTGCACGTCGATCTTGCGCTTGACCAGCGCCAGCTTGAGGATTTCGATCATCGCTTCCAGCTGGAACCCGGCTTCGGCGGTCAGGCTGACGGTGAGGTCCTTTTCCTTGAACTCAAAGCTGCCTTTGCCTTTCAGGTCATAACGACGATCAAGTTCCTTGACGGCGTTCTCGACCGCGTTGGTGAGTTCGTGTTTGTCCAGTTCGGATACCACGTCGAACGACGGCATGTAATCTCTCCAATAAAAAGGCGCGCTCGATGTGGATGGAGCGCGCTTGGCTTGCGGTTAAAATCGGGCTCATTATAACGGGTCTTTTCCCACCGACACGGCGAGCCGCACATGCCTGTACGCAATCGAGCAAAAAACTGATGTCCACCCCCTGGCATGTATTGGGCGCCGGCAGCCTCGGCACGCTGTGGGCTACACGTCTGGCCCGCGCCGGCCTACCGGTCAGATTGATCGTGCGTGATGCCGAGCGCTTGCGCAGCTATGAAGCAGCGGGCGGGTTGACGCTGGTCGAACATGGCTTGGCCAGCACCTACGCGATCCCCGGCGAGACACCGGATAGTCCCGAGCCGATCAGCCGTTTGCTGGTGGCCTGCAAAGCCTACGACGCAGAAAACGCCGTCGCCCGCCTCGCCCCACGACTGACAGCGGACGCCGAACTGATCCTTCTGCAAAACGGCCTCGGCAGTCAGGACGCCGTGGCCACGCGAGTGCCACAGGCGCGCTGCATCAGTGCCTCCAGTACTGAGGGTGCATTTCGCGATGGCGACTGGCGCGTAGTGTTTGCCGGCCACGGTTTCACCTGGCTGGGCGACGCTGGCCATCCCGTCGCACCGATCTGGCTGGACGATCTGGAGGCCGCGAAAATCCCCCACGAATGGAGCATCGATATTCTCACGCGGCTGTGGCGCAAACTGGCGCTCAACTGCGCGATCAATCCGCTGACGGTGTTGCACAACTGTCGCAATGGCGGGCTGCAGGAGCATCACTGCGAAGTCGCCACCCTGTGCGGCGAACTCGCCGAGCTGCTGGAGCGTTGCGGCCAGCCGGCCGCCGCCGACAATCTGCAACAGGAAGTCGAACGGGTCATCCACGCGACCGCCGCCAATTACTCGTCGATGTATCAGGACGTCGCCAACCAGCGCCGCACCGAGATCAGCTATCTGTTGGGCCACGCCTGCAAAGTCGCCGCGCGCCATCAACTGAACCTGCCGCACCTCAATCAATTGCAGCAGCGCCTGGTCACTCATCTGCACAGCCTTGGATTGCCCAGCGACTGAGCAGCGGCTACGCTGGCCACTTGTTCCTTTGCTGCGAAAAACCTGATGCCATTGCGCCAGCGTCTCGAAAACCTGCCGGTCGGCCAGAAACTGCTGGCTGCCCTGTTGGTGCTGTTGACCACTGTTCTGCTGGTCGCCAACCTGACCTTTATCAGCGCCGCCTATTACATCTCCCAGGAAAGCATGGCACCGCAGGCCTTGCAGACCATCGGCCGACTGATTTCCAACCCGAGTCTGGTCAGCGAAGCCCTGCAATCACCGCAAAGCGCCGAGCGCCTGCTCAAAGAACTCGACAGTTACTCACCGCTACGCGCCGCCGCGCTGTATGACGGCAAGGGCGAACGCCTGGCGCAAGTCCAGCGTGGCGATAAACTCAACTTGCCGGAGCGCTATCGGCACATCGAAGCGTGGCAACTGACTGAATTTCGCAGCAACCAGTTGATCACCCTGCCCCGCCCCGGCACCGCGCCGGGCCATCTGTTGCTGGTCGCCAGCAGCGAACTGCCGATGGCGTTCTACACCGGCACCCTGACCGCGAGCCTCGGCATTCTGATTTTCAGTGTGTTGCTGTGGCTGGTGATTGCCCGGCAGATCAAACGCCTGATCACCCGGCCGATCCATCAACTCGAGGAACTGTCGCGTCAGGTCACCCGCGAGGAGAACTACGCTCTGCGTGCCTCGCGCGGCAATCATGACGAAATCGGCAGCCTCGCCGAAGCATTCAATACCATGCTGTCGCGCATCGAAGCCCGCGAACAGCAACTCAAACGCGCCCGCGATGACTCGCAAGCGGCCTATGATCAGGCGCAGGGGCTGGCCGAGGAAACCCGCCACACCAACCGCAAGCTGGAACTGGAAGTCCAGGTGCGCAGCAAGATCGAGAAGAAGCTCACCGGCTTCCAGAATTACCTCAACAGCATCATCGACTCGATGCCCTCGGCACTGATCGCCCTCGACGAGCAGCTTTACGTCACCCAGTGGAACCAGGAGGCCAGCGCCCTCTCCGGCACCCGACTCGACGAAGCGCTGAACCAGCCGATCTTCCTCGCCTTCGAACCGCTCAAGCCGTTTCTGCCGCAGCTCAAGCAGACCGTCGAGCAGCACACCGTGGCGAAAATCGAACGGGTAACCTGGTTCAAGGACGACGAACCGAAGCATTACGCGCTGACCTTCTACCCATTGATGGGCGGTGCCGGGCGTGGCGTGGTGATCCGTATCGACGACATCACCCAGCGTCTGTCGCTGGAAGAAATGATGGTGCAGTCGGAAAAAATGCTCTCGGTCGGCGGTCTCGCCGCTGGCATGGCCCACGAAATCAACAACCCGCTGGGCGCGATCCTGCACAACGTGCAGAACATCCGGCGGCGCCTGTCCGCCGATCTGCCGAAGAACCTCGAAACCGCCGAGCAACTGGGCATCGAACTGGATACCGTGAACCGCTACCTGCAGGGCCGGGAAGTGCCGCAACTGCTCGACGGCATTCAACAGGCCGGCGCCCGTGCGGCGAAAATCGTCACGCACATGCTCAGCTTCAGCCGGCGCAGCACCCGGCAAATGGCGCCGTGCGATCTGCCGGCGCTGATCGATCAAGCCGTGGAGATCGCCGGCAACGACTTCGATCTGGCCATCGGTTTCGACTTCAAGGGGCAAGCGATCATCCGCCAGTTTGACCCGGCGCTCGGTCCGGTGCCGGGCACTGCCAACGAACTGGAACAGGTGCTGCTCAATCTGCTGAAAAACGCCGCGCAGGCGATTCACCAGCGCGAAGACGACAGTGAGCCGGGGCGGATCATCCTGCGCACCAAACTGAATCCGCCGTGGGCCGAGATTCAGGTTGAAGACAATGGCATCGGCATGAGCGAGAACGTGCGCAAGCGCACCTTCGAGCCCTTCTTCACCACCAAGGAAATCGGCCAGGGCACAGGGCTTGGCTTGTCGGTGTCGTACTTCATTATTACCAACAATCACAAAGGGCAGATGGAGGTGCAGTCAGCACCGGGCCAGGGCACCTGTTTCACCTTGCGCCTGCCGCTGACGCAACCGCTGTCCATCGCTGCCGAAACCAATCCATTATCGAGGTAACCCATGGGCTTTCGCCTGTCGAAAATCTACACCCGCACCGGTGACAAAGGCGAAACCGGCCTGGGCGATGGCCGCCGCGTGCCCAAGGATCACCCACGCATCGAAGCGATTGGTGAGGTCGATACGCTGAACAGTCAGGTCGGCGTGTTGTTGGCCGGGTTGATTGCCGAACGCAACACGTTTCCGGGGTTGAATGAACTGATCGAGGTGTTGGCGCCTTGTCAGCACCGCTTGTTTGATCTGGGTGGCGAGTTGGCGATGCCGGCGTATCAGGCGTTGAATGCCGCAGAGATCGAACGACTGGAAGCCGCGATCGATGTGTGGAACGAGGAATTGGGGTCGTTGGAGAATTTCATTCTGCCGGGCGGGTCGATGTTGATTGCGCAGGCGCATGTATGCCGGAGCCTGGCGCGGAGTGCCGAGCGGCGCTGTCAGCATTTGAATGCGCTGGAGCCGTTGGCCGGCGTTGGGCTGGCGTATATCAATCGGTTATCGGATTTGTTGTTTGTCGCGGCGCGGTTGATTGCGCGGCGGCAGGGGATTGCGGAGATTCTTTGGCAGCCGGCGGCAAAACCCGCAGAGATGTAGTGTTTGATCGGCCGCCATCGCTGGCAAGCCAGCTCCCACAGGGTTTCATGGTGTACACAACATTTGTGAACGGCACTAAAACCTGTGGGAGCTGGCTTGCCAGCGATGAGGCCGCTAGCCTTTACAGAGAGTCAGGCCAGAACGCGCGAATCCCCGCCACGCCTTGCGCACCCACGCCCCAGGCTTTTTCGCGCTCCGCCGGGCCAACCCCACCCAACAAAAATACCGGTTTACTGAAGCCCTCGATCAACACCTGAGCCTGCTCCCAACCCAGCGGCTGCGCATCCGGGTGGGTCAAGGTCGGTTGTACCGGCGACAGCGTGACGAAATCCACGCCCATCTGCTCGGCCAGCGCCAGTTCCTCAGCGCTGTGGCACGACGCCGCCAACCAGCGCTCCGCCGGCAACGGACGCCCCGCCGCCGCGTATTTACGCAACTGTGCGGAGGTGATGTGCCAACCGGCCGACGGGAAATCGCCGAGCCATTCGAACGGCCCCTTGATCATCAACTGCGCCTTACCGGCACATAGCCCCGCCGCGTCTACAGCCAGATCACGGTACTTGGGGTCATAGCCGCTCGGTGCGCGCAGCTGGATCAACTTGATCCCGCCGGCAATCGCCTTCTGGATACCGCGCAGCAACGCCGGGGTTTCCAGGTCTTCCGGGGTAATCAGATACTCCGCGGGCAAACGCGCGGCGGCAACGATCGGCTGGTTGGCGGCCGGGAACTCGTAGTTCGCCAGTTCTTTCGCGGTAACCCAGGCCAATGGCTGGCCTTCGGCACCGTGCGGTTCACCGGTGAATGCCGAAACTTCCCAGACATCCAGCAACACTTGCTTGTCCGGGTAGTCGTGACGCACTTTGATCAGCGGTCGGGCGGCGCCAACGACGATGCCCAACTCTTCGTGCAGCTCACGGGACAGTGCGCTTTCGACCGACTCGTCGGCCTCGACCTTACCGCCGGGAAACTCCCACAGACCACCCTGATGCTGGGTGTCGGCGCGGCGGGCGATGAGGATTTTGCCGCTGTCGTCACGAATGACGGCAGCGGCGACGTGTACACGTTTCACGGATTCAACTCCTCCAGTCCAGCCTTTTGCCACACCTTGAAGGCGGGCCATTGGTAGACGGTTTCAACATAGGCTTCGTCGGCGGCCGGCAGCCTCACCTGATAAGTGCGCAGACGCACGGCAATCGGCGCGAAGAAGGCATCGGCCAGGCTCACACGGCCAAACAGATAGGGGCCGCTCTCGGTGGCAGCGGCACGGCACTCGGCCCACAGCGCGAGCATGCGCTCGATATCAGCCTTGACCTCCGGCGGTACCGGGTTCAGCGGTGCGTCATGGTTGAGGTTGAACGGCATGTGATTGCGCATGGCGAAGAAGCCGCTGTGCATTTGCGCGCAGGCGGATCGCGCCTGCGCACGGGCGAAGATATCGCTCGGCCAGAGCTGCTCGGACGGGAACTGTTCAGCGAGGTATTCGGCGATGGCCAGCGAATCCGCGACGGTACCGCGCGAGGTTTGCAGCAGCGGCACCTTGGCGGTCGGCGAGTGCTTGAGCAGCCGTTCGCGGGTATCGGGCTTGCCGAGTTTGATCAGTTCTTCGGTATAGGGTGCGCCGGTCAGTTCAAGCGCCAGGGCGGCACGCAGGGACCAGGAGGAAAGCAGTTTGTCGCCGATGATCAGGTGCAGGGACATGGTTGGGTGCCTTTCATCAGGATGGACAGGCCGGATCTTCGGTGCCTGACAGGTCGCCATCGCGAGCCGGCTCACTCCTACAGGGATTTGTGAAAGACACAGATCCCTGTGGGAGCCAGCCTGCTGGCGATGCAGGCGACTCGGTCTCAGGTTAGATCACGTGCGATATTCAGCGTTGATCTTCACGTATTCATGCGACAGGTCGGTGGTCCAGATGGTTTCGCTGCAATCGCCGCGACCCAACTCGATACGGATAGTGATCTCTTCCTGCTGCATCACTGCCGAACCCTGCGCCTCAGTGTAGGTCGCGGCGCGAGCACCACGGCTGGCGATGCACACGTCGCCAAGGAACACGTCGATCTTGCTCACGTCCAGATCCGGCACGCCGGCACGGCCGACAGCGGCGAGGATACGGCCCCAGTTCGGGTCGGAGGCGAACAGCGCGGTCTTGATCAGCGGCGAGTGCGCCACGGTGTAGCCGACGTCGAGGCATTCCTGATGATTGCCGCCGCCATTCACTTCAACCGTCACGAACTTGGTCGCGCCTTCGCCGTCACGCACGATGGCCTGGGCCACGTCCATGCACACTTCGAACACCGCTTGCTTCAGTTTGCCGAACAGCTCGCCTTCGGCGCGGGTGATTTCCGGCAGCGCAGCCTTGCCGGTGGCGATCAGCATGCAGCAATCGTTGGTCGAGGTGTCGCCGTCGATGGTGATGCGGTTGAACGATTTATTGGCGCCGTCGAGCATCAAATTGTGCAGGACTTCGCGGGAGACTTTAGCGTCAGTGGCGATGTAGCCAAGCATGGTCGCCATGTTCGGGCGGATCATGCCCGCGCCTTTGCTGATGCCGGTGACGGTGATGGTGACGCCGTCATGCTCGAACTGGCGGCTGGCGCCCTTCGGCAGGGTGTCGGTGGTCATGATCCCGGTAGCAGCGGCTTCCCAGTTGTTTTCCGACAGGTCGTCCAGCGCGGCTTGCAGCGCGCCTTCGATCTTCTCGACCGGCAGTGGCTCGCCGATCACGCCGGTGGAATACGGCAGAATCTGGCTGGCATCAACACCGGTCAGTTCGGCCAGTCTGGCGGTGGTGCGCTCAGCGGCAGCCAGGCCTGGCTCGCCAGTGCCCGCGTTGGCATTGCCGGTATTGGTCAGCAGATAACGCACGGCGTTCTGTACGCGTTTCTTCGCCAGAATCACCGGCGCTGCGCAAAAGGCGTTCAAGGTGAACACGCCCGCCACGGTCGAACCTTCGGCGCAGCGCATCACAACAACATCTTTGCGCCCGGGGCGCTTGATGCCGGCCGAGGCGATACCGAGTTCAAAACCGGCAACCGGGTGCAACGTTGGCAAAGGACCAAGACCAACAGCCATGAATGCGCTCCTTACTCAATGATGTCAGCACCGTCGCGCGCGGCAACGGTGGTTTAAATGGCAAAACGCCGCGACGGCAAGAGCCGGTCGCGGCGCGGGTATTTCAGCGATTGAAACGGGTTTTACTGGATCTGCCCGTGGCAATGCTTGAATTTCTTGCCCGAACCGCAGTAGCACAGTTCGTTGCGGCCCAGCTTCTGCTCATTGCGAACCGGGGCGGTGGCGAGGGCGACATCGACCTCTTCACCCAGTACTTCCGGCTGCTCCAGACCTGGCGCTTCGGCGTGTTCGAACTGCATGCGGGCGGCCAGCGCTTCGGCTTCCTGACGCAGACGTTGCTCCTCGGCCTCCGGATCTTCGCGGCGCACCTGAACGTGCGACAGCACGCGGATCGAGTCGCGCTTGATCGAATCCAGCAGCTCGGAGAACAGAGTGAACGACTCGCGCTTGTATTCCTGCTTCGGGTTCTTCTGAGCGTAGCCACGCAGATGGATACCGTGACGCAAGTGGTCCATGGTCGACAGGTGGTCTTTCCACAGATCGTCCAGCACGCGCAGCACAATTTGTTTCTCGAACGAGCGCAGTGCGTCGGCACCGGCCTGATCTTCTTTCTCGTTGTACGCCGCCATCAGCTCGGTCATGAGCTTCTCGCGCAGGGTTTCTTCGTACAGGTGATCGTCTTCGTCGAGCCATTGCTGAATCGGCAATGTCACGCCGAAATCGCTGGCAATCGACGCTTCCAGACCAGCCACGTCCCACTGCTCAGGCAGCGATTGCGGCGGAATATGTGCGCTGACGGTGGCGTTGAGCACGTCCTGACGGAAATCGGCGATGGTTTCACCGATGTTGTCAGCGGCCAGCAACGTGTTACGCATGTGATAGATCACTTTACGCTGTTCGTTGTTGACGTCGTCGAACTCGAGCAGTTGCTTACGGATGTCGAAGTTACGGCCTTCAACCTTGCGCTGCGCCTTCTCGATCGCATTGGTCACCATGCGGTGCTCGATCGCTTCGCCCGGCTGCATGCCCAGGGCTTTCATGAAGTTCTTCACTCGATCAGAAGCGAAGATGCGCATCAGGCTGTCTTCCAGCGACAGGTAGAAGCGGCTGGAACCGGCGTCACCCTGACGGCCGGCACGGCCACGCAGCTGGTTGTCGATACGACGCGATTCGTGACGCTCGGAGGCAATCACCTGCAGACCGCCGGATTCCAGCACTTGCTGGTGACGCTTCTGCCAGTCGGCCTTGATCTGGGCAATCTGCTCAGGGGTCGGGTTTTCCAGCGAGGCAACTTCAACTTCCCAGTTACCGCCCAACAGGATGTCGGTACCACGACCGGCCATGTTGGTGGCGATGGTCAGGGCGCCCGGACGACCGGCCTGCGCGATGATCTCGGCTTCTTTTTCGTGGAACTTGGCGTTCAGAACCTTGTGTTCGATGCCTTCTTTCACGAGCAATGCGGACATGTGCTCGGAGGTTTCGATGGTGGCAGTACCCACCAGCACCGGACGACCGGCCGCCATGCTTTCCTTGATGTCCGCAACGATCGCCGCGTATTTCTCTTCGGCGGTCAGGAACACCAGGTCGTTGAAGTCTTTACGCGCCAACGGTTTGTTCGGCGGAATGACCATGACCTCCAGACCATAGATCTGGTGGAATTCGAACGCTTCGGTGTCAGCGGTACCGGTCATGCCGGACAGCTTGGTGTACAGACGGAAGTAGTTCTGGAACGTGGTCGAGGCCAGGGTCTGGCTCTCGGCCTGGATGTTCAGGCCTTCTTTGGCTTCGATGGCCTGATGCAGGCCTTCGGACAGACGACGACCCGGCATGGTACGGCCGGTGTGTTCGTCGACCAGTACGACCTGGCCGTCCTGCACGATGTATTCGATGTTGCGATTGAACAGCTTGTGCGCACGCAGACCGGCATACACGTGGGTCAACAGGCCCAGGTTGTGTGCCGAGTACAGGCTCTCGCCTTCAGCCAGCAGGCCGACGCGGGTGAGCATGTCTTCGATGAACTGGTGACCGGCTTCGTTGAGTTCGACCTGACGGGTCTTCTCGTCAACGGTGTAGTGGCCAGCCTTGGTGACTTCGCCTTCGACTTCTTCAACGTGCAGTTCCAGCTGCGGGATCAGTTTATTGATCTCCATGTACAGCTTGGAGCTGTCCTCGGCCTGACCGGAGATGATCAGCGGGGTACGCGCTTCGTCGATGAGGATGGAGTCGACTTCGTCGATCACGGCAAAGTTGAGTTCGCGCTGGAATTTTTCTTCCATGCTGAACGCCATGTTGTCGCGCAGGTAGTCGAAACCGAATTCGTTGTTGGTGCCGTAGGTGATGTCGGCGGCGTACGCCAGACGTTTCTCTTCCGGCGGCTGGAACGGCGTCACGACGCCAACGGTCAGGCCGAGGAATTCATACAGCGGACGCATCCAGTTGGCGTCACGACGCGCCAGGTAGTCGTTCACCGTCACAACGTGCACGCCCTTGCCGGACAGTGCGTTGAGGTAAACGCCCAGGGTCGCTACGAGGGTTTTACCCTCACCGGTGCGCATTTCGGCGATCTTGCCTTCGTGCAAGGTCATGCCACCGACGAGCTGCACGTCGAAGTGGCGCATACCCATGATGCGCTTGCCGGCTTCGCGGGCGACCGCAAAGGCTTCTGGCAGCAGCTTGTCGAGGGTTTCCCCTTTGGCGATGCGGGCCTTGAACTCATTGGTCTTGGCGCGCAATTGATCGTCCGAAAGGGCCACCATTTGCTCTTCGAAGGCATTGACGAGCTGCACCGTCTTGAGCATGCGTTTGACTTCACGCTCGTTCTTGCTTCCAAAAAGTTTCTTTAACAAAGGCGCAAACATATCGGCAGGATCTTCCACACTAAAGGGATGGAGGGCGGCCCCGTGAGCGTCGCCCGTGCAGCCCTCATGGCCGCATGCGAACGAGCATTCTACCCGGAAACGGAAGTGAGGAAAGTGGCGATGTTCCACGATGCTGGCACTGCGCTTTGACGGGGCTCACTTAAAATAGGGGCGTTTTGCTCAACTTCAAGTCATACAAGGCAGAAGTTAGTTGTTGATTTAATGGGTAAAGCGGGGGCAAAAGCAATGGGCGAGTGAGTTTGGCCTTTCTGCTACCATGGCGATTCTGTTACTTCAGGTGTTCGATCATGGCATTTCGCCCTCTTACGGCTAAAGCACCCGCCGTTCTCCTGCGCGAAGCCAAGCCGCTCAAAGCCATCCTCGGCCATGCCCAGCGCCTGGGCCATTTACAACGCCTGCTCGAAAGCCAATTGCAGCCCGCCGCCCGCGAACATTGCCATGTAGCGTCGTGGCGTGAGGGCAGTTTGTTGTTGATCGTCACCGATGGTCACTGGGCCACGCGCCTGCGTTACCAGCAAAAACGCTTGCAGCGACAATTGCAGATGTTTGACGAGTTCGCGAGTCTGACGCGGATTCTGTTCAAGGTGCAGCCGCCGACGGTTCAACGCGGGTCAGCCGGGCACACGATGGATTTGTCCACGGATGCAGCGGCGACGATTCAGGCCACGGCAGACGGGATCACTGATCCGGGATTGCGCGCGGCGCTGGAGCGCCTGGCGGCGCACGCCAAAGACAAGTCCTGACAGCTATCAATAATTGTAGGAGTGAGCCTGCTCGCGATAGCGGTGAAACAGTCGACATTGTCGTGACTGGCATACCGCAATCGCGAGCAGGCTCACTCCTACATTAGGTCAGCGGCGTTTGCTGCCACCGAGTAAAGAGCCCATCAAGCCGCGTACCAGTTGTTTGCCAAGGTTATTGGCAGCCTGGCGCATCGCCGATTTCAGCGCTTGCCCGGCAGCGGTGCCGAGGAACTCTCCTGCTCTGTCGGCCAGGCTCGGCTCTTCAGGCGCAGGCTTGCCGGCGGGCGCCTCGGCTTCAGGCGCCAGGCCTTTGCGCCCCATGAGAATTTCATAAGCCGATTCACGATCAATCGGCTTGTCATAGCGCCCCTTGAACGGCGAGCCGGCAATCAGCAGCGTGCGTTCGGTTTCGGTCAGCGGCCCGATCCGCGATTGCGGCGGTGCGACCAGTACGCGCTGAACCATTTCCGGCGTGCCTTTCTCGGTCAGCGTGCCGACCAACGCCTCGCCGATCCCCAATTCAGTCAACACCGACAAACTGTCGAACGCCGGATTCGGCCGGAAGCCGTCCGCCACTGCACGTAGGGATTTCTGCTCTTTAGCGGTAAACGCACGCAAGCCGTGCTGGATGCGCAGACCGAGTTGCGCCAGCACGTCATCGGGCAAATCCGCCGGTGACTGCGTGACGAAATACACGCCAACACCTTTGGAGCGGATTAGGCGCACCACTTGCTCGAGGCGCTCCTGCAAGGCCTTGGGCGTATCGCCAAACAATAAATGCGCCTCATCGAAAAACAACGCCAGCAGCGGTTTGTCGGCATCGCCTCGCTCTGGCAACTGCTCGAACAACTCAGCCAGCAGCCACAACAGGAACGTTGCATAGACTTTCGGCGCCTCGTGCACCAGACGGCTGGCGTCGAGCAGATGAATGCGCCCCTGCCCCTCGGCAGTCGGTTGCAGAATGTCTTCGAGTTGCAGTGCCGGTTCGCCAAACAAGGCTTCGGCGCCCTGCTGCTCAAGGATCGCCAGGCGGCGCAACAGCGCCTGACTGGAACCGGTGGTCATCAACGCCGCGTCTTCGCCCAGCAGTTGCGGATTGTCCTTGAGATGATTGAGCAGCGCCTTCAGATCTTTCAGATCCAACAGCAACAAGCCCTCGCGATCAGCGACCTTGAAGGCTGCGTAAAGCGCCGATTGCTGGCTGTCAGTCAGTTCCAGCAGGCTGCCGATCAACAGCGGGCCCATTTCACTCAAGGTGGTGCGCAACGGATGACCGGACTCACCGTGGATATCCCACAAGGTCACCGGATACGCCTGCGGCTTGTGGTTGAGCCATGGCATCCCGGCGATACGCTCGGCCACTTTGCCCTGCGGGTTGCCGGCCGCACCGAGACCACACAGATCGC
Source organism: Pseudomonas sp. IT-P395 (assembly GCF_949767675.1). NCBI lineage: Bacteria > Pseudomonadati > Pseudomonadota > Gammaproteobacteria > Pseudomonadales > Pseudomonadaceae > Pseudomonas > Pseudomonas sp. IT-P395. Next base: position 28,043 of record NZ_CATKPW010000005.1, on the reverse strand, counting down.
CCTTGATGTCAGCGGCAAATACCGCGACCCCGGCGTCACTGAACGCCTCGGCCAAACGCTGCAAGGTGACGGTTTTACCGGTACCGGTGGCGCCAGCGACCAGTCCGTGGCGGTTCGCCAGGCGCATGGCCTGAGCAATCTGCTGGCCTGCGAGATCGGCGCCGATTACGAGTTGCGAGGAGTCAGGCATTTTGTCACCCAATGGTTAATCTTTGATTACGCATGGCCGATACAGAGGAGTGAGAGACCCGACCACAAGTCAGGCCGGACATTTCCCTAAGGAGAGACGGAAATATCAGCTTGTTTTCACCCTTGCCCATTTTGCGCGCTTCTATAAAAGCACGCCCTGGACATTAAGACCTTAGCGGAACCCCAAGCCATGAACAAAAATCTGCGCTTCAGCCATAAAATTTTGCTTGCCGCCGCCCTCATCGTCATCGCCGCTTTCGCCTCGTTTACGCTGTACAACGACTGGTTGCAGCGCAATGCGATCCGCGATGACCTGAACAACTATCTCAATGAGATGGGCGAAGTCACTGCCGGCAATATCCAGACCTGGCTCAGCGGCCGCATTCTGTTGATCGAGAACGCCGCCCAGAACATCGCCATCAACCCGGAACCGGTCAATGTCGCCAGCCTGCTGGAACAGAAAGCCCTGACCTCGACGTTCATGGCGTCCTACCTCGGTGATGCCACCGGCCACTTCACCATCCGCCCGGATGCGAAGATGCCGGACGGTTTCGATCCACGGGTGCGCCCTTGGTATAAAGGTGCCGAGAGCAGCAGCACCTCGACCCTGACCGAGCCGTACATCGACGCCGCCACTGGCCAGTTGATCATCTCCATCGCCACCGCCTCGAAAAAGGCTGGCCAGAGCGTGGGCGTAGTCGGCGGCGATCTGAGCCTGCAATCGCTGGTCGACACCCTCGCCGCCCGCGATTTTGACGGCATGGGTTATGTGTTCCTGGTCAGTGCCGACGGCAAGATCCTCGTGCACCCGGACAAGGCCTTGGTGATGAAATCACTGAAAGAAGCCTATCCGCAGGACACCCCGCGCATCAGCAGCGACTTCAGTGAAGTCACCGTCGATGGCAAGACCCGCATCGTCACCTTCGCGCCGATCAAAGGCCTGCCGTCAGTGAACTGGTACATCGGTCTGTCGGTGGACAAAGATCAGGCGTTCGCGATGCTCAGCGAGTTCCGCACCTCGGCAGTGATCGCGACAGTGATTGCCGTGGCGATCATCATTGCCCTGCTCGGCATGCTGATCCGCCTGCTGATCCAGCCGCTGCATGTAATGACCCGCGCCATGGAAGACATTGCCGACGGCGAAGGTGATCTGACCAAACGCCTGACCATCGTCAATAACGATGAATTCGGCATCCTCGGTACCGCGTTCAACCGTTTCGTCGAGCGAATTCACGGTTCGATCCGCGAAGTGTCTTCGGCGACCGGCCAGGTTAACGAGGTCGCCCTGCGTGTAGTCGCCGCGTCGAACTCGTCGATGTACAACTCCGATCAGCAAGCCTCGCGCACCAGTAGTGTCGCTGCAGCGATCAATCAGCTTGGTGCTGCGGCGCAGGAAATCGCCCGCAATGCCGCCCAGGCTTCGAATCAGGCCAGCGACGCTCGCGGTCTGGCTGAAGACGGCCAGCAAGTGGTCGATCGCAGCATCAAGGCGATGAATCAACTGTCGAGCATGCTCAGCGCATCGAGCAGCAATATCGAGTCGCTGAACAGCAAGACCGTGAACATCGGTCAGATTCTCGAAGTGATCACCAGCATTTCCCAGCAAACCAACCTGCTGGCGCTCAACGCTGCGATTGAAGCGGCACGTGCCGGTGAGGCCGGCCGTGGTTTTGCCGTGGTGGCCGATGAAGTGCGCAATCTGGCGCACCGTACCCAGGAGTCGGCGCAACAGGTACAGACCATGATCGAGGAACTGCAGGTTGGCGCTCGTGAATCGGTGAGCACCATGAGCGACAGCCAGCGCCACAGCCAGGACAGCGTCGAGATTGCCAACCTCGCCGGGGAGCGCTTGAACAGCGTGACGCAGCGCATTGGCGAGATCGACGGGATGAATCAGTCGGTGGCCACGGCGACCGAGGAGCAGACCGCTGTTGTGGAATCGATCAACGTCGATATCACCGAGATCAATACGCTGAATCAGGAGGGCGTGGAGAACTTGCAGGCGACGTTGCGTGCTTGTTCGGATCTGGAGCAGCAGGCTTCGCGGTTGAAACAGTTGGTGGGTAGTTTCCGCATCTGAAGATCAAAAGCTTTACCCCCTCACCCCAGCCCTCTCCCCCAGGGGGCGAGGGGGAAAGGGAGCCGATCTTCATGCTGTTCAGAACCTGAGTTCGACTGAAGACTTTCAGGTCGATGCATAAAACCCAAACACCTCGGTCAGTCCCCTCTCCCTCCGGGAGAGGGTTAGGGTGAGGGGCTCTTCCGCTCTGAAGCTCTTCAGCTCTACCGCGCAATCCCGACCGAACATCTATTCTTGATAAAGGTCAACCAAGGGAGAACCACGCAGCGGAGGGTTGGTCACCGTGCATATCGCCGACATCACTATGTTCTACGCCCCGGCCAGCGGCGGCGTGCGCACTTATCTGGATGCCAAACACCGCCGGCTCGGGGTCAAACCCGGCATTCGCCACAGTCTGTTGATTCCCGGCGCGCATTTCGGCGAACACGACGGCATTTACACGGTTCCCGCCCCTGCCCTGCCGTTCGGCAAAGGTTACCGCTTCCCTGTACGCCTCGCGCCATGGCGCAATGTGCTGCAGGATTTGCAGCCCGATCTGATCGAAGTCGGCGATCCTTATCTGACCGCCTGGGCTGCGCTGGATGCGCGGCGGCAACTGGACGTGCCGGTGATCGGTTTCTATCACTCGGATCTGCCCTTGCTGGTCGGCAATCGCATGGGCCATTGGGTAACGCCGAATATCGAGGCCTATGTCACCCGGCTTTACGGCAACTTCGACCGGGTCCTGGCGCCCAGTCAGGTCATGGCTGACAAGCTCAGCGGACTCGGCGTGCGCAATGTTTTCGTGCAGCCATTGGGCGTGGACCTGCAGACCTTTCATCCAGACGCGGGCAACCGCAATCTGCGCGCGGAACTGGGCATCGCCGAAGAGACGCGCCTGTTGATTTTCGCCGGGCGCGGTTCGAAAGAGAAAAACCTGCCAGTACTGCTCAATTGCATGAAACGCCTTGGCCCGCGTTATCACTTGCTGTTGGTCGGCTCATCAATGCCCGCTGCCGTACCGGACAACGTCAGTGTGATCGATGAGTTCTGCCCGCCACACAGAGTCGCGCAATTGATGGCCAGCGCAGACGCGTTGGTCCATGCCGGTGATCAGGAAACCTTCGGTCTGGTGATTCTTGAAGCCATGGCCTGTGGCATTCCAGTGGTCGCCGTGGCCGCGGGTGCCTTCGAGGAAATCATCAGCGAGTCCTGTGGCTTGCTGTGCGCGCCGAACAACCCGCAAGCGATGGCCAATGCCGTGCGCGAACTGTTTAGTCGAGGCTGCGTGAAACTCGGCCAACAGGCGCGCGAGCATGTTGAACAGCATTACGCGTGGGACACGGTGGTCGACAGTCTGCTCGATCACTATCACGCCGTCCTCGGCCACACACTGCCACGAGTCGCCAATGGCTGAATCGACGAATTTCCCGGCTGTGCTGCTGGTGCTGCACGACGTGGCGCCCTCGACTTGGGCGGATTACCAACCGTTTGTCGCAGCGGTCGACGCATTGGGACAAGTGCCGGTGACGTGGCTGGTGGTGCCGGATTTCCATCGGCACAACGCCCTCAATGCTCACCCGGCGTTTCGCCGATTGCTCGATGAACGCGTTGCCCGTGGCGATGAACTGGCCCTGCACGGTTACTTCCATGATGATCAGGAACCCGGCCCGACAACCCCGCACGACTGGTTCATGCGCCGGGTCTACACCCATGAAGGCGAGTTCTACCGCTTGTCCCGCGAGTCCGCCCTCGCCCGTCTGCGCGCGGGTATCGATGTATTTCAGCGTTACGACTGGCCCCTGCACGGTTTCGTCGCCCCTGCCTGGCTGATGAGTGACGGCACCCGCCAGGCCCTGCGTGAGTTGCCGCTGAGCTATACCAGTGATCCGCAGCATCTGTATCGGTTGCCGGAGTTCACCGCCATCAATGCTCCAGGTCTGGTCTGGAGCGCCCGCAGTGCCTGGCGCCGAGGCTTGTCGAAATTAGTCTGCGAGCAGCGGGAACAGCGCTGGTGCCAGGCACCGGTGATTCGGCTAGGCTTGCACCCGGTGGACATGCGCCACCGTTTCTCCCGCGATTACTGGTTGAAAACCCTTGAACGACTGCTGGCGGAAGGACGCGTACCGATGACTAAAATCGACTGGCTGGCGCAACAGCACAGCCAATGGGAGCGCGCCGCATGAGTCGCGGCATTCTGCTGCTGATCGGCCTGCTCGCGGCCGTGCTGATTCCGGTGGTGCTCGGCGGCAGCGAAACCTGGGCGCGCCTGCAAAGCTTTCCGCTGCACTGGCTGCTGGTGATGTTCGGCATGATCCTGCAGTGCTGGGGCATCAATACCCTGCGTTTACGTTTGCTGCTCGGCGATCAGTGCGATCGCGTCACGCCGTTGAAGAGTCTTGGCGTGGTCATGGCCGCCGAATTCGCCTATTGCGCGACACCCGGTGGCAGCGGCGGACCACTGACGATCATGGCCCTGCTGGCCCGATCGGGTGTGCGCCCGGCGCGAGGCAGCGCAGTGTTTGCCATGGATCAGCTGAGTGACCTGCTGTTCTTTCTCTGCGCCCTCAGCGGGATTCTGATTTATGCGTTGTTTCAACACCTCAGCGATCGGCTGGAGTGGCTGCTGATGGTCAGCGCCGTTTCGTTGTTCGGTGGCTTGTTCAGTTGTGTATTGCTCGCGCGTTATCACCGCGCATTGATTCGCCTGAGCGGGCGCCTGTTAGCCAGAATGAACGTCAAGGCCAGCACTCGACGCCGCTGGGCGCGCAAGTTGCTGCACTTTCTCGCCGCGTTCACCGACACGCTGAAGTTGCCCTGGCAGACGCTGAGCAAAGTCTTCGCCCTGACGTGTGTGCATTGGTTGCTGCGTTACAGCGTGTTGTATCTGGCGTTGCGCGGCCTGGGCGCAGACTTGCAATGGGCCTGGAGTTTTCTGGTGCAGATGCTGTCGCTGGGCGCCGGGCAATTCAGTCTGCTGCCGGGCGGTGCGGGGGCGGCGGAACTGACCTCGGCGGCCTTATTGGCGCCGATGGTGGGGAAATCCACCGCAGCGGCGGCGATCCTGATCTGGCGGGTGGTGACGTATTACTTTTACCTGCTGGTGGGTGGCCCGGTGTTTCTGTTGATGCTGGGGCGGCCGCTGTTGAAGAAGCTGATGAACGTCAGACAGGCTTCTTGACGTCGTCCTGCTGCTGTTCTTTGAGTTGTTCCCACAACTCGGCAGCGCCGGGAAACTCGGTACCATCTTCAGGGCTCATGTCCTCGGGATCATATCGACTCAAACAACCCTCGCCCAACGTTGCCGGAGCTTTGGAAGTGGCTTTGTCCAGTGGATCACTCATGAACATTTCCTCGGGTCAGAAACGGCAAAGGGCCTGGAACGATTGAACGCCCAGACCCTTGGTTTTTCAAGCCTGTGTGGGTTCGATCAGAACACCACAGTCTTGTTGCCGTGCACCAGCACGCGATCTTCAAGGTGATAACGCAGGCCGCGCGCCAACACCATCTTCTCGACGTCACGGCCGAAACGCACCATGTCTTCGATGCTGTCGCTGTGGCTGACGCGAACCACGTCCTGCTCGATGATCGGGCCGGCGTCCAGCTCTTCGGTCACGTAGTGGCAGGTCGCACCGATCAGTTTCACGCCACGCAGGGAAGCCTGGTGGTACGGCTTGGCGCCGACGAACGACGGCAGGAAGCTGTGGTGAATGTTGATGACCTTGTGCGCGTATTCGCGGCACATGTCCGGCGGCAGGATTTGCATGTAGCGCGCCAGCACCACCACTTCAGCGTCGTGCTGTTTGACCAGGCGCGACACTTCGTCGAAGGCCGGTTGCTTGTCCTGCGGGTTGACCGGGACGTGATAATAAGGAATGCCGTGCCACTCGACCATGCTGCGCAGGTCATCGTGGTTGGAAATCACGCAGGAGATTTCGCAGTCCAGTTCATCGCTGTGCCAGCGGTGCAGCAAATCGGCGAGGCAGTGGGATTCGCGGCTAGCCATCAGCACAACGCGCTTTTTCTGCTCGGTGTCGGTGATGCGCCAGTCCATCGAGAACTCTTCGGCGATCGGCGCAAACTTCTCGCGCAGCACTTCAATACCGAAAGGCAGCGAATCGGCACGAATTTCGTGACGCATGAAGAACCAGCCGACTTGGTTGTCCGAGTGGTGGCTCGCTTCGGTGATCCAGCCGTTATGGGCTGCCAGAAAATTACTGACTTTGGCAACAATGCCAACGCGGTCCGGGCAAGAAATCACCAGCCGAAAAGTGCGCATGAGGGGGAAACTCCAGAACTTCGCAAAGGCCGCCATTCTAGCGGCTGCGCAGGAAAACTGCAGTATTGATCAGCACGGTCCGGGGCAGGCTCGGCATGACGGATGCTTGACGGGGTGATCGTCCACCTGACAGTGATCCCGTGGTATCGCTTGATCAGACAACTGTGAATATCTGTGATGACTGGGTCACACTATTTAACTGAATATTCAATAGATGGCAGTTTCTCGTAACTAATTTAAATAAAAACTCAGGTTAAATGTTTACTTGATGAAACAGCCTGACTATTATTGCGGCACTGTCCCCCTGCCATTCAGCACTCTACTAAGGTAGTAATCATGTCCTTGATCAACGAATACCGCGCCACCGAAGAAGCTATCAAAGAGCTGCAAGCCCGTTTGAAGAACCTGTCCCAAGACGACAAACTGCAAGCCGAGCTGGAATTCGAAGGCAAACTGCGCACCCTGATGGGCGAATACTCCAAGTCCCTGCGTGACATCATCGCGCTGCTGGACCCGGAAGCAAAAACCAAAGCAGTACGCGGCGGCGCAGTAAAAACTACCGGCACCAAGCGTGCTCGCAAAGTTAAACAATACAAAAACCCGCACAACGGCGAAGTCATCGAAACCAAAGGTGGCAACCACAAAACTCTGAAAGAGTGGAAAGCCAAGTGGGGCGGTGACGTGGTTGAAGGCTGGGCTACCCTGCTGGGCTAAGCCGCAACGCCTTCGCAGAGATATCCGCGAAAAAACAAACGCCAGCGAATGCTGGCGTTTTTTTTATGCCCGGCATTTAAGCCCGGTCATGTTCGATTTCAAAGACTCAAACGTTTGCGTAATGCCTGGACATAATTTTGCCATTCATTGAGCACTTCACTCTGCAGCGGCGTGGCATTAAGTGACCACTGCTCTGCCGCTTCTGTAAAAGACTTCAAGGTATTCGGCGCGCCCCACTCAGGCGCGGACAAGCGCTGCTGACAAAATAATCTCCAGCGTTCTTGCTCTTCGAAATTCAACGTCTCGGGAAAGTTGCGTGCGCGATATCGAAAAAGTAATTCGGGCAAACGTTCGTCATCGAAAGGCCATTGCTCTTGCGCTAGTTGTGACGGGTCGGCGCTCCTCACTTGCTCACATAGACGCCGGTCGCGGTCACCGATAAATCCGTCGTACAACTGTTGTTCCGGATCCTCACTCGGAATGAAATCTTCGCTGACATAAATTTCCGCTACTTTATCTTTCCAAACTTGTTGTGCGTCAGTTAGCCGCAGTGCTCGCTGTTGATACAGGGCCATGTCCAGCCCCAGACGTTGCTGATCCTGCGCGCGCAAAACCGCAAGCGGTGCCACCACCGGACAACGGTTGATGTGAATCAGCTTGAGCGGCACCGGCAACTCGCCTTCCAGCAAGTCGTCGCGGCGCGTGTACAAACGCTCGCGCAGGGTTTGCGCGTCGAGATCGAGCAACCCCTGCGGATCGAGGTGCAGGTCGCAGACGATCAGGGCATTGCGGTTTTTCGGGTGCCAGGCCAGTGGCAGCACCACACCGACATAACTGCGTGCTGCCGAGAAACGCCCGGAAACATGCACCAGCGGCTGCAGCAGGCGAATCTGATCCATGACTTTTTGCTTGCTGCGCAACTGGAACAGCCAGTCATACAGTTTTGGTTGTTTCTCGCGGATCAACCGCGCCAGTGCGATGGTCGCGCGTACGTCTGACAACGCTTCGTGGGCATGCCCGTGATCGATATTGTTCGCGGCCGTCAGGCGTTCGAGCTTGAGGGTCACCCGGCCTTCGTCATCGGTCGGCCAGACCAGGCCGTCAGGACGCAGCGCATAAGCGGCGCGCACCACATCAATCAGATCCCAACGACTGTTGCCGCCCTGCCACTCCCGGGCGTACGGGTCGAAGAAATTGCGATACAGGCTGTAACGGGTCATTTCGTCGTCGAAGCGCAGCGTGTTGTAACCGGCGCCACAGGTGCCCGGTGCCGCGAGTTGGGCATGCACGCGAGTCATGAAATCAGCCTCGCTCAAACCCTTTTCGGCGAGCTGGCTCGGGGTGATGCCGGTGATCGCGCACGCTGCCGGATGCGGCAGGATGTCTTCGCTGGGCTGGCAATAAAGATTGACCGGCTCGTCGATCTCGTTGAGCGCATGGTCGGTGCGGATCCCGGCCACCTGCAACGGGCGGTCGTTACGCGGATTGATGCCAGTGGTTTCGTAGTCGTACCAGAAGATTGAAGTCACGGGCGGTTCCTGAACTGAAGATCGGCAAAGTCTAGGCGCTCGACCGCCGTCGCGGCCAGCCTTGAAACATTCAAACACCTTGCGGCAATCACTGTGCAATACATAGTTATGTCGTTTCCCCCCGAGAGGCTGCTAGCATCGGCCTCACTTGCACTCCGAACAGGCGAACATCAGGTAGCCCATGCTCGAGCCCACAGCACCGCCAAGGAAAGCACCGCTGGCCCCGCCGCTGGATACGCGGCATCAGGTCGAAACGCCGGAAGGCATCGACCTGCCGTTGCGTCCCGCCGGGTTGATGGTGCGTGCCGTGGCCTTTGCGCTCGATCTGGTTATTCGCGGCGTGATCATGGGCGTGCTTTTCATTGCCCTGGCGTTTCTCGGCAAGCTCGGCATGGGTCTTGGTTCGCTGCTGCTGTTTGCAATCAGCTGGTGGTACATGGTGCTGTTCGAAGTGCTGCGTCAGGGCCGCTCGCCGGGTAAACAATGGATGGGGCTGCGCGTGGTGCACGACGACGGCACACCGATCGGCTGGTCGGCGTCGCTATTGCGAAACTTGCTGCGCTTTGTCGATCTGCTGCCTTTTGGCTACTTTCTCGGCACCCTCAGTTGCCTGCAACACCCGACCTTCAAACGCCTCGGTGACATGGCTGCCGGAACGCTGGTGATCTACAGCGAACGCCCGCTCAGCCGTCCACAATTGCCTGACGCCGAACCGCGGCGCTCACCCGTGCCACTCACCCTCAGCGAACAACGCGCCGTGCTTGGTTTCGCCGAGCGCCAAGGAGAGTTAACGCCAGCGCGGGTCAATGAACTGGCGGCCCTGCTCGCCCAGCCCCTGCATATTTCCGCGCCCAAAGCTGTCGCTGAACTCAACGGCATCGCTCGCGGCTTGTTGGGCCCGACATGAAGCAAAGCCTTTTCGAAAGTCGCTACAAGGACGAATGGGAGCGTTTTGCGCTGGCCCTCGAACGCCTTGAACGGGGCAAGGACACCTCACAAGTCGCCGGTTTCCCCAAGGCCTATCGCAGGCTTTGCCAGCATCTTGCGCTGGCACAGGAGCGCGGTTACAGCAGTTTTCTCATCGACTCATTGCAGCAACAGGTATTACGCGGGCATCAACAGTTGTACCGCCACCGCAGCCGGCTCGGTGCCAATCTGCTGAGTTTCATTCTCGCTGACTTTCCACGTCTGGTGCGCGCCGAATGGCCCTTTGTACTGGTTGCCAGCCTGCTGTTCTTTGGCAGCCTGATTGGCGTCGGCATGCTGGTATATGTGTTTCCCGAGCTGGTCTACAACCTGATCCCCGCCGATCAGGTGCGTGAAATGCAAGGCATGTACGACCCGGTCGCCGGCCACCTCGGGCGCCCCGCCGAACGCGCGGCCAGCGAAGACTGGGTGATGTTCGGTTACTACGTGATGCACAACATCGGCATCGCCTTTCAGACCTTTGCCAGCGGTTTGCTGATGGGCGTGGGCAGTGCATTCTTTCTGTTCTACAACGGCATGGTCATCGGCGCGGTGGCCGGGCACCTGAGCGAGATCGGTTTCGGCCAGACTTTCTGGTCATTCGTCATCGCCCACGGCGCCTTTGAACTCACCGCCATTGCCCTCGCTGGCGCAGCTGGCCTGGAACTCGGCTGGGCGTTGATCGCACCCGGACAGCTGACCCGCGGCGAAGCACTGAAACGGGCGGCGCGCAAAAGCGTATTGCTTGTGTGCGGAGTCATGTTGTTCCTGCTGATTGCCGCGTTTATCGAAGCCTATTGGTCATCGAAAACCAGCGTCACGCCGCTGACCAAATATCTGGTCGGGGCCGGGCTTTGGGCATTGGTTGCGCTCTATCTCTCGTTTGCCGGAAGGACCCGTCATGCGCCTGAGTGACGCCACCGTGGTGATCCGTCCGCGCACAACCTGGGAAGCCATGGACCTTGGTGTGCTGATGAGCCAGCAACATCGGCGCCTGCTGATGACCAGTTGGGCAATCGTCACCCTGCCGCTGTTCGCCTTGCTCAGCCTGTTGCTGTGGGATTCGCCATCACTGGCGGTGTTTATCTTCTGGTGGCTGAAACCGGCGTATGAACGCCTGCCGTTGTACATCCTGTCGAAAGCGCTGTTTGGCGAAACGCCGACGCTCAAACAAGCCTTGCGTGAATGGCCGCGCCTGCTCAAACCACAACTGCTGGCCAGCCTGACCTGGCGCCGCCTGAGTTTCAGCCGCAGCTTTTTATTGCCGGTGCTGCAACTCGAAGGCCTCGACGGCAGCGCCCGACAACAACGCCTGCAGGTGCTGCTGCAACGCAACGCCGGCGCGGCGCAATGGCTGACCATCATCGGCGTGCATCTGGAAACCGCGTTGTGGATCGGCCTGATGGTGCTGTTCTACATGTTGCTGCCGCAGCAGATCGAAACGGATTGGGACTGGCAGTCGCTGGTTCTCGCGGCGGACAACGAGTGGCGCTGGCTGGAACATCTGACCAATGTCTTCTATGCGCTGGTGCTCGTGGTGTGGGAACCGGTCTACGTCGCCTGCGGCTTCAGCCTTTATCTGAACCGGCGCACGCAACTGGAAGCGTGGGACATCGAACTGGTATTCCGCCGCTTGCGTCATCGTCTCAACAACGGTGTGTTGGGATTGCTGCTGGCAGTCTGTCTGATTGTGCCGAACGTGCCTTCGGTTTGGGCCGCCGAGCCCGATGACGGTCCACAGACACCGCGCTTGTTGAATCAGCCGCTGACCAGTCAGGCATCGCGCGACAGCATCAAGGCACTGCTTGAGCAACCGCCGTTCAAGAACAAGGAATTCGTCACCCGCTATCGCTTCGGCGAGGACCCCGCAGAACCGGCCAAAGCGCAAACGCCGGGTGAAGCGCCGCAGTGGCTGAAAAGCCTGTTGGGCTGGCTCGACGGGCAACACCTCAACGTGCTGGCGAAGCTCATTGAAGTGTTGCTGTGGGCGGCGGTCATCGCTGCAATCGGCTGGCTGATCTGGCGTTATCGCGAATTTCTCCAAGCCTTCGTCAGCCGCCGCCCGAGACTGCCCGCAAAGCCCAAACGTGCGGTGCCGCAGCAAGCCTTTGGCCTGGACTTGAACCGCGACGCGTTGCCTGACGACATCGCCACCAGCGCCGGACAACTCTGGCAAAGCCAACCCCGCGCAGCACTGGGTCTGTTGTATCGAGGGCTGCTCAGCCATCTGCTCCACGATTTCGACCTGAGGCTGAAACCCGCCGACACCGAACTCCAGGTACTGGCGCACGTTGAACAATTGCAGCGTCCCGAGCTGCTCGCGTTCAGCCGCAACCTCACTACCCACTGGCAGAATATGGCCTATGGGCATCGCGTGCCGGCGGCGTCTCTGCAGCAGGAATTGTGCGATGGCTGGCGCGCCTTGTTCGGCCCCGGAGCCGCCCGTTGAGTCGCTGGACACTGTGGTGGGTCGCTGCGTTGATCGCCTTGCTGCTGGGCGCACTGAGCGTTTTCCTCGTCCTCAAGGCCAAGCCTTATCAGGAAGCAGTCGATCACGGCCCCTCGCCCGCCGCGCAAGCCAATCCTTATCTGGCGGCCGAGCTGTTTTTGCGTGAGCGCGGCCTCAACGTCAGCCATGCCGAAAGCCTCGCGATGCTCCCCGATATCGATCCGCGCCGGCATACGCTTCTCCTGTTCAACGACCGCTCGCGAATGACGCCGCGGCAGGTCGATCAAGTGTTGAACTGGACGCGGGCCGGCGGGCGGCTGGTGTTCGTCGCTGAATCGCTGTGGGACGAGCAGACAAAACAGAGTAACGACCTGTTGCTCGATCAGGTGCAACTGCATCAATCCCTGAGCAAGGATCTGAAAGACTTGCCCGCCGACGCTGAACCCGATCGCTTCCCGCAACTGACCAAACTCTATCTGGAAGACGAAGACGCACCGGCCTACGCTGGCTTCGACACCGACTTCCACCTCGACGATCCGAAGAATCTTGCGCAAGCCTGGGCCAACAGCGCCAAAGCCACGCACATGATGCAACTGCCCTACAGCCTGGGCACGATTACCGTGGTCACCGACGCCGATCTGTGGAAAACCGCAGCCATCGCCCAGTACGACAACGCCTGGCTGCTCTGGTATTTGAGCGCCGACACCGACGTCACGTTGATCTACAACACCGAGCATGATGGTCTGCTCACCTTGCTCTGGCGCTACTTCCCGCAAGCCATCGTCGCCCTGCTCGCATTGATCGGCCTGTGGCTCTGGCACGTCGGCGTACGCCACGGCCCATTGCAATTACCCGCTCCAGGCGGGCGTCGGCAATTGCAGGAACACCTGCGCGCCAGCGCCGATTTCCTGTTGCGCCACAACGGCCAGCAGGCGCTGCTGCAAGCACTGCAACAGGACGTGCTGCGCCGCGCCCGCCGCCGCCATCCAGGCTTTGACCAATTGAACGTTGCCGAACAATGGCTGGCGTTGTCGCGCCTGACCCGACAATCCACTCGCGCTATCAGCCAGGCCCTGAGCCCGGTGTCGAACCGGCAGATCTCCAGCGCCGATTTCTGCCGCCAGGTCGCCCACCTGCAAACCCTGAGGAACACGCTATGACTGAACAGATCGAGCCCCGCAGCGCCAGCCACGCCGCCCAGCAACGCCAGCGTGCCAGCCAGTTGGCACAAGCGGTGCGCGGCGAATTGCAGAAAGCGCTGATTGGCCAGAACCAGGTAATCGACGACGTGCTGACGGCACTTATCGCCGGTGGTCATGTGTTGCTTGAAGGCGTGCCGGGGCTGGGCAAGACCCTGCTGGTGCGAGCATTGGCCCGTTGCTTCGGTGGCGAGTTTGCGCGGATTCAGTTCACCCCGGACCTGATGCCCAGCGACGTCACCGGCCACGCCGTGTACGACCTGCAAACCGTACAGTTCAAGCTGCGCAAAGGCCCGTTGTTCACCAATCTGCTGCTGGCCGACGAGATCAACCGCGCCCCGGCGAAAACCCAGGCTGCCTTGCTCGAAGCGATGCAGGAACGTCAGGTCACACTCGAAGGTCGTGCCCTGCCCATCGCGCAACCGTTCATGGTCCTGGCAACGCAGAACCCGATCGAACAGGAAGGCACTTATCCCCTGCCGGAAGCCGAACTCGACCGGTTCATGCTCAAGGTACGCATGGACTACCCCGACGCTGATCAAGAGCTGAACATGGTGCGTCAGGTCTGCCGCTCGACCCGTGCCGACATGCTCGATGTGCAACCACTGCGCACCGTGTTGCAGGCCAAGGATGTGCAGGCCCTGCAGCGTATCGCCAGTGACCTGCCACTGGACGATCAGGTCCTCGATTACGCCGTGCGCCTGGCGCGCGGCACGCGCACCTGGCCGGGGCTGACTCTTGGCGCCGGGCCGCGCGCCTCGATTGCCCTGGTGCGTTGCGCCCGCGCCCGCGCCTTGTTGCGTGGCGGTGAGTTCGTGATTCCCGACGACATCAAGGGCTGCGCGCTGGCCGTGCTGCGCCATCGAGTACGCATTGCCCCGGAGTTGGACATTGAAGGTTTGCAGGTCGATCAAGTCCTTCAGCAACTGCTCGAGCAGATTCCGGCGCCGCGTCTGTGAAATTCGCGATGAGCCAAAAAGATCGCAGCCTTTGGCAGCTCCTACAGGGAGTAAAGGCATGAAACCGTCGAAACTGCTATTGATCTGGCTGGCCTTGCTGCTGGCCATCGGTATTGTGCTGGGCACATTGCGCGCACTGGAGATCGAAACTCCAGCGAGCCTGGTATCGATCAATTGGGGGTTGCTGCTGGCGCTGTTGGCTCTGGCGGCGCTGGATGCGCTACGCCTGCAACGTCTGCCAACACCGCGCATCACACGGCAGATGCCCGGCAGTCTGGCACTCGGTCGCTGGAGTGAGGTGCGCCTGGAAATCGAACATGACTTCAGCGAACCGATACACATTGAACTGTTCGACCACCCGCCAGAAGGTTTGAGTTTCGAAAACCTGCCGCTGGCGATTGAACTGCAACCCGGCCAGCGCAGCCTGCTCGGCTATCGTCTGCGCCCACTCAAGCGTGGTCATTTCAGCTTCGCCCACTGCGAAATCAGTCTGCCCAGCCCCTTGGGTTTGTGGTCAGGCAAACGCCTGCTCAACGTCAGCGACCAGACCCGCGTCTACCCCGACTTCGCCCGACTCTATGGCGGTGAGTTGCTGGCGGTGGACAACTGGCTCAGCCAGCTCGGCGTACGCCAGCGGCAACGTCGCGGTCAGGGCCTGGAATTCCATCAACTGCGCGAATTTCGTGAAGGCGACAGCCTGCGCCAGATCGACTGGAAAGCCACCGCGCGCCAGCGCACGCCGATTGCCCGGGAATATCAGGACGAACGTGACCAGCAAATCATCTTCCTGCTCGATTGCGGCCGCCGCATGCGCAGCCAGGACGATGAGCTGTCGCACTTTGACCATGCGCTCAATGCCTGTCTGCTACTCAGTTATGTGGCGCTGCGTCAGGGCGATGCGGTGGGTTTGAATACCTTCGCCTGCGATCAGCCACGCCATCTCGCGCCGGTCAAAGGCAGCGGGCAACTGAACGTGCTGCTCAACACGGTTTATGACCTCGACAGCACGCAGCGCCCCGCCGACTTTCAGGCCGCCGCCAATCAGTTGCTGAGCCGCCAGAAACGCCGGGCACTGGTGGTGCTGGTGACCAACCTGCGCGATGAAGACGATGAGGAACTGCTGAGTGCGGTCAAACGCCTGAGCGCACAGCATCGGGTGCTGGTCGCCAGTCTGCGCGAAGAAACGCTGGATACGTTACGTCAGACCACGGTGCAAACATTGCCCGAGGCGTTGGCTTACTGCGGCACGGTGAACTACATGAATGAGCGGGCAGAACTCCATGAGCGATTGAGCGCTCATGGCGTTCCGGTGTTGGATGTCCGGCCCGCGGAATTGGGGGCCGAACTGGTGACGCTGTATCTGAGCTGGAAAAGAAGTGCGGCGCTTTGATCATGTCTGGATCCGTACTTGCACAGATCCGCTGCTCGAGGTCCCGTCAGGATTTTCGACTTTGACCTCAAGGGAAACGGTTTCCGACAGATCCATCACCCTCCAGGAGGTTTCGTATTTACCGCTGCCATTTGTACTGGACTCAATGAATGGCCTCCCGTTAATGGAGACAAGAATTTTCCTTTTCTGTATCGGCTCTCCAGAAGCCTTGTCTACGATCAACGCAGTCATGGTTACCCAGTCGTTCACGAAAGCCGGATCCGGCGAGGCGACAACGGACTTCACAGCCGCTGGACGTTCATTGACAGTCAACCACAGCGCTTTCACGTCCCAGCCAGCCAAGCTGCCATTTACCGACGCCCACAACGAAGCCTCACCTGCTGTGCCCAAGACAAAGCGCACTGTTGCCATCCCATCGGTACCCGTCAGCGTTGCCGGTAAAGATGTGGTGTCGTATTCCCACATCACTTCGACATTGGCCAAAGGCTCGCCGGTAATGGCTGAAACCACCAACGCCTGAGCTGAAATTTCTTGCCCCGGATAACCGGTCAAAACATCACTGAACAGTTCCTTGATCTGTCGAGGCTCATGCAAGAAATACGGCAATGAAATCGATTCCGAATACTGCGTGTCCCCCACCGTCGCGGTCAGTTGCGCCGCTCCGGGAGTCTTGGGCACAAAGCGGATCCACGCCTCGCCGTAGAAGTTGGTGGTCGTCGTCACCTCGCCAAGATCCGGAGCGCGCCAGACAACATTCATCCCCGCCATCGGCCTGCCGCTGACAGCCGAAACAAGGGTGATCCGCTCGGACACAGCCTCGCCCCAGTACAGCGTCTGGCTAAGCCGCGAACGCTCGGCAATCTTCACCACTTGCGCGCCTTCACCCACCGAGATTGCATTGACAGGTGACCATCGAGCCAGGCTTTCGCAGGCCAGAAACAAGCCGAAACTGCCGTTACGCTTGTCATCGACCATGAAGGAATCGGTGAATCCCGCCTCGCGGCTGAAGGTCCGTGGCAAACCGAGTACTGGTTGAGTAAAACGAATACCGAGTGCCTCAGGCCCGGTGCCGACCATGCCCAGCATCAACCTTTTACCGGACAAGAAGGTGTCTTCCGGAGCAGTTATATCGATTCTATGGGTCTGTTTGCGACGCGCAAAACCGGTGTCCTGGCCGAAAGGCTGTGCAGTCCCGTCGTCCATACTGAACTGCAATTGAACCCACGGATCGTCGGCCAGCGAACAGACCGCCATCGAACGTGTATCTGTAACATTGTCATACGGACTGCTGACAGACACCTCAACCGTCGCCGATCCGCCTGTGGTTGCCCAATGCGCAAAGCCTGCCCAGCCATCGTCAGCAGTCACATGTTCTTCAGAGTGACCATCAACCTTCCACTGCGTTGGTACTTGAACCATGGCATCTTCCGAGAAGTCCGAACGGACCTTCGCCCACATCCATGCCGGATCCTGACCCACGATCGGAAAAACAGCAGACTCACGCACGGTTTCAATGCTGAGTTTGTTGTGGCCCAAGTGCAGCGTGCTTGAATCGGTTCGGCCCCCAAGCCCCACAATAAAATTAACTCTAAAACTTCCGGCAACCCGACTCGCCAAACAATTCAATGTCCAAGTCATGCCACTTTCATCAATAACATTGGTGCTCTTTGGAGGAGGGTCGAGGACGATGCCCAATTCTGATGCTGGAGTTCCGCTCCATTGCAAATCCATCGTAAGACCCACAAGGGCACTCAGCGCATGAGTTCTAAAAATATACCGGTGCACAGCGCCCAGGCAGGGATACAGCGACTGACCTCGTTCGGGGCTCATTTGATCCAGAACAAGCGTGAACTCATCGTTAATATCCGGTGAAACCAAGCGCCCGAGCAACTCTCGATCTTCCAGTGAATCGGTCAACAACCGCAGTCCGAACATACTGCTGCGGCTCTTGGCGTATTCAGAACTCAGAGTCCAGATCAGCGGTTCATCTGCCCGCAACTCCCTGGGTTCGTCAAGCTCACTCACCGCCAGCCCGATGTCTGGTTCGTCAACGCCCCATGCCAGCGTGATTTCCTGGCCGATAAGAGGACTGCCGGCAAGGGCAGTGACCTCCAGGGAATGGGTGAGACCTCGTTTGCAGGCAACCCCTAGATCTCGTTCGATCGGACCACGATCAAATGTTATGTTGACCTTGTCTTTCCAAGAACTCCTGGCAATCGCGGTCACGCTAAATTCGCACTCATGCGACTCGGCCGATTCATGCGCTCGGACCGTCGCGGTGATCGCGTGAATCCCGGGTTCTCTGGTGTAAAACTTCAGGCTCCCCCAACCACCGTTTCCCGTCTGGCTGCGCAAAATGCCGTCGTCGGTTTGCCACTCGATCTTCGCACCGATCACCGGCTCGCCGTCGCCCTGATCGGTGACATGCACCACTTGCAAGCGCAGGTAGGCACTTTCCTGCTCTTCCACCACCGGACTATTCTCGGCCTGGCGTACCTCTTTGATCCTGATCCTGTTGCGCGCCAGCGACATGCGCTTTCTGGGCGACGGCAACAACAGCTTCGAGCAGACCAGTGACAATTCGAACATCCCGTCGCGCCGGTCATCACAACTCAGACTCCACGAGGCAGTGCCCTCACCATCGATCGGCATGGGCACTGCCGTTTCCAGAGGCGGACTGACCACGACACCCAGTTGCTCATGCCTGTCACCGTGCCAGTGCAGATAGAAGTCGCTGCCTCGCAGAGGACTGTTGGCCGCCAGCATTACATCAATGGAATGGGTAGAACCCCGGTTCGGATAACTGTTATCAATCCAGTCCCTGATTTCGTTATTCTCACAGACAGTCATCTGTGCCCACGGATCCTCTCCCAGTACCCGCACGTCAAACGTCTGAGTCCACACACCCTGCTCGTAATAAAGGCTGACCACAGAGGCTTCGATAACGAAGTCCCCTGCTGCCTTCGCCTCATAACAGAAGTAGGCCCAACCTTGTTCATCAGTAACGGCCGCCGCCAACACCCCCCGCTCGGCGGTCGCCCAGTTAACCGTAAGCCCGGCAAATGGCTGGCCGGTATAATACGACGCCACTTGCACCCCCAAACGGACACTTTGCTCAATCAATGGGTAGTAGGCGGCCTCGACCACCTCACGAAAAATCAGTCGGTGATGCCCCAGCGATACAGGGATCTCGTAGGCCTGCGCGGTGTAACGGTTACGCAAGCTCAGGGTGAGTTCGTATTCCTGATCATCGATCAGCGGGCAATCGAGCGTCCATGGCTCGTTCAGGCATTGCAGGGTGTCCCAAGCAGGCGTCGCGACAATCGCGCCCTGCGGGTTATTGTCGATGCTCCATGCAACCTGGGTACCGTCCCAAGGGTTATTAGGCACAGGTACAAAACCGAGTACGTGGGGCGTGATCAATGCGTCGCTGCCAAAAGCTGCGAAGCTGCTGGCGCCCTGACACAGGTACATTTTGCGCAAGGGCAGGAACGACATGCCGTCCAGCTCAATTTCCTGCAACTCAAGTGGCGCGAGTTTTAACTCGACTTTGACGCGTGTAACCCAGAGTTCGCCAAATGGACTCGAAGACTCTGTCGAGCTGTATATTTCGATGCGCAGTGGCTTTGAACTTGAGATGGGCGATGTCAGTTCTACCTCATGCAGGGTCGGACTGAATCGCCTCTCTGACCCTGATCCGAAACCCTCGCGCTGTGTCTGATCAGGTTTACCGGCGGGCTTGAGTTCGATGCAGTAGTGGTTGATTCCATCCTGAGAAATCTTCACCCAGCCTGATTGGCCGAAACTGCTTTCCCATAGAAAACTCAGCCAATAAGCACCATTGCCATCGGGGTCTCTGGGAAGTGTGACGTCCTGAGTAACACCCGCGCCCTTCGGCGCTTTAATGTGCTTGACAGGCGTGTTGTCGTAATACGCCGTGCCTATGGCAACGGTCCCCGTCCTTGCCCAATATTCGAACCTTTCTTCGAAATCACCGTTGCACACCAGGTTTTCATTCACCTGAACAATAGGATCATTCATGACTGCGCACTCCCTTGCCCTTGCCGGCCCGGCTCTTTTGCGCTGCATTGACCAACTCCTTCACCGAATCGGTAAACGACTGATCTCCGTTCTTGCTCGTATAGCGAATGCGCAAGATGCAATCGTTCATCGAGCGCAGCATGGCCTCCTGCGGCGGTTCTTTGTGCCATGGCCATTTCAGCTCCCAGGTGGACACCACACCGGTACCTTCAAATGGATAGAGCAAACCTTCATCTGGCTTCGCCGCCGTCATGCCGTTGTCGGCAATACCCACAGACAGGGCGATCTGCTGGCCCGGACGCAAGTTGAACAGCACATCGGAAGGGGCCACTGCCTCAGGATCCGGATTGTGCAAGTACTGCACTGACTGCAGCGAAGCCCGGCTGGCCGTCATGCTGCCGACCTGCAGCAAGGTCGCGCGCACGTCCTCGAATGGGCCCGTCAGCACTGCAAAGTCCATTTCCACCGAACTGAGCTGCCGACAGTAATGTCCCGGATAATCCCGATCGAACAGCAATTGGGTGAGGTTGAACACCAGCGAGCCGGTCGCCAGCAATTGCTCCAATGCAGCCTCCCAACTACCAATGCCCTGAGGGTCAATTGCATCATTGAACAGGCGACGCAAGGAAATGGTTTTCACCAACTCCAGCCGTCGCTCGGTACGTCGCAAGTACTCATGCTCCATACGCAACAGGTGCGCGCGCAGATGTTCGCTGGCGGTCAAACCATGGCGTTGATCCTGCCAGACCTGCGGCAAGGGAATATGTGAATCGTAATCGCCGGTTTCGGCATTCATCGCCGCTTGCGCGCTGAGGCACAGACTGACCACCGCGTCGTAAGCCTGATAGTGCACGGCTTTGAGCTGGCCCAGCATCCAGCCGAACAATTCGGCATTGGTCGCGCGCTTTTTCAGATAGTTGTACATCGTCAACGCCTGAGCGTTAGCTCGCAGCGTTTGCGCCAGGTTGGTTCGGGCCGCATCAACCGCATGGTTCTGCGCGACAATTTGCGCATCGATGGCCGCGATTTCTGCCAGCGCCTGATCGCGTTGCAGTCCCCATTCATTGCGGCGACGGCGATAACCTTCGGTGGTGGCTTGCTTGTCTGCATCGATCTGCAACATCGACGAAGCGATTTCCAGGCCAAAGCAGATGGCATCCGTAACTTTATCGACCCGAAAACCACCGTTCGCCATACCGAAGATATTGGGAAAGGTCGCAGATACCGCGCCTATCGGTTTGAGGATTTTGGCAGCCAGCGCCAGCTCTTTGGACTGGTCCAGGTTTGCCATGACCTGATATTCGACAGCCGACACGTTTTCGTCATAGCGGGCTGCGTAAGCATCAGCCCGTTCCCGGGCCACTGCCCGGCTCTGCTCAAGCGCCGTCATGCTCGCTTCCAACTGAGCGATGGATTGCTCCTGCACGGTTTTGGCGTAGTTGCCCAACTCAACCAGATGGTTTTGCTGCAGTTCTTCCTGCTCGGCACGATCACGCCGCTCAAGCAGATTGAGTACCTGGCTGCTGTAATCCTGCAAGGCCTGCACCGCACGCAAGGCAACCTCGAAGATCACGCGCCAGCGAAACGCAATCACCACCAGCCGTCCGCCCATTGGTCTGGCGCCACCGACACCACCTGCGGCCAGAGCGCGCAGCAATTGGTTCGGGTCAGTCGGTGGGTTGAACAACGGCAGGAGCATGGGCTTGCCATCAATTGTCAGGTTGTTGCGCAAGTTGTTCATGCGGTACTGCGGCTGGTTGAACCAAGTGAACAACTCATCATTGATCGGTGCCCTGAACGGCGGACACCCCAACATGCCCAGCATGGGAGCCGTATCAGAGCCGGCCGGAACATCTGCCAGGCTGTAATTCAATGTCTGCTCGAACGTTTCCAGTGCCGTACGCGTGCAACTTTGCGCCAGAAGTTTCCCCAGCGTCGCGGTCTGCCACAAGTTCACCGATTGAGTCACAGGCGGTTTGCCCATCAATGATCCTGCTTGCACATAGCACAGCTTTGCCGCCACCAGGCTTTCGCGGGTCAGTTGGCGGTAATGCCAGTCCCCCCAGGCCATGAGGTTCTTCACATACTCGATGAACATCAGCAACCTCAAATGCACAGGTGCCGAATATCCAATCGCATCCGGGTCGGCGGGCGCCACGGCTTCACAGCCGACATTGCCCAGATCGTTGATCAACGGTCGGCAGCGCCAGTAACTGGGTTGTTCGGGTACCGAACTGCTGTCGGCAGTAGCCCGGGGATCGAAGACGAAATGCAACCACGTCTGTGCTTCGGCAAACCGCTCTTCATCACGCAAGCGTGTCGCGATCAAATGTGGCAAATGGAAAAACAGCTCCCAGAAGAACAGCCCGTTGGCACCGTCGAAAGCGCCATTGCGTTCCTCGAAATCAACACCGGCAGGCGGCGGCTCGGACAGATGCTGGGAGTCCCAATTAATCAGAGTCGCTGGAGAGACAGTGGAGCGTGTAACCAACTCGGGTCCGAACAGCGAATTGAGCCGAACGTATTGCAGCGCCCAGCCAGCGCCCAGTTGAAAGTCGAGGAACTGGGCGGCATCCGTGGTGTTTTTCAGCAGCGTTGGCGCGAGGAAATCCGAGAGATCGCCAATCGTCAGGTCAAACTGTTTACCGCCAAAGCCTTCAGTATCATTCTTTAGAGTGAACCTGACGTTGTTCCAAGCCCCTTTTGGTCGAGTGAAGGTCCCCAAGAACTGCATCGTCCAATCGCCGGCGATTGCAACCTCACTTCTCACAGGTTTAGGGTCGTTAACATTTGCAAGTTCCAACTGCAAGGTAAACGCAGTCTTCTCGATGCCTGGTAACCCTGTTGACCTGCAAAAGCCCTCAACCGTCAGCACGTCGTTGTCATCCACTCGCATGGCGAAGACGTTCAGCCCCAGAAAAGCGGCCATGGAGCCTGACGGCGACTCGGTGGACACCACCTTAACTTCAAGGCCCAAGGGGTGCTGAACCGTCAAGGCAGAAACAAATCGATCCGTCTTGGCCAGCTCAAGCCAGTTACCACTGTCCCCGGTAACGGGACGCATCAGCACATCGATGATCGCTTTCTCGTTCAAGGCACCCGTGCCGGTTTTACCATTGACCAGCATCACCCCAAGCTTGCCTTTCGGGATCTGAGGGTCGACCCACACAGTTGCAATCAGCCGGGCACTTGCAGAGAGATCCTCATCAAACTCGCGATGGCGTAAATTCAAAGGTGCCGACCACTGACCGTTCTGCCTCATGAAAGCCACATTGATATCCAGCTGATGGGGCACGAATCGGGATCTGTCGTCTGGCAATGGCAGTTCTCCGTCACCCGGAGGATCGGCTTTGATGATCTCGCCGACCTTGTCCCGCCACTCCGCCCAGACCAGACACAGCCGGCCGTTCCAGACCACCGGACGCATGTCCAGCACCCGCCCGGCGGGTTGAATGTCCACCGCTTTCCATTCACTCCACGCCGCCGGGTTGACGGCGCGGCAAGTGGGCGTGATCTCGATTTGCGCCTTGCGCCAGAAATACTGGAACGGCGGCACCCGCTGACGCCCGACAAAATAATAATCGGCGCGCTCAGAGGTTGTGCCGTTCATGTAGCCACTGACGACATCCAGATCGCAGATCTGCTCGAAGGCTTGCAAGTAATCCTGCAGCGCCGCCTGAACCGAATCGGTGCTGAGACGGGCCTGGTTTAGATTGTTTTCAAGGGTCTTGAACAGATCCGTCTTGCGCTGACGCACAAACGGATTGATGTAGTTTTCCGGGTAGAGCGCGATCATCTGCACCGCAGCCCAGTCCGAGTAGTTGTTGTACAGCGCCCAGTTTTCCAGCTGCTCAGGGGGAAACTTGTGGTTCTCGAAACCGGGCTCCATTTTGTTGTACACCGCACTGATATATTGCTGCGCACAACTGATCGCTTCGGCCACCTCCGACGTCTGCACCCGAGCACTGTCCAGCGGATCAATGCGCAGCAGTTCGAACACGTCCTCCGGGGTCCGCAAAGGCGGGTAACGCTCCGCCCTTACTTGCCCGATGCAATACTCAAGCAACGCGGTACGACGTTTTTCCTGCAACAGACCAATATTGTTCGATGTCATGATCCTTGCTCCGTGGAAGAGGTTCCCGCGTCACTGTCGGAAGGCGGTGACGCTTGTTCAAGCGAGTGGCTGCGGCCTTGCGGCAACCCAAACCTGATGGGTTCGAAGACAGTCCCCTTCCCGCTTGCCAGGCTCTGTACACGGACTTCGAATTCACCGCTGAAATCGCTGGTGATATAAACCGTGGTTTTACCGTCCTGATTGGTGAAACCGTGTGCCGGGCGGAGCGTTGGCCTTTTTTCGGGATCGGTTCCGTCTTCCCAGGCCCAGTCCACCAGCATGTTGGCCCCAAGGTTTCCGTACTGGTCCACCATCGTGGCGTAGAGTGTGATTGCCTGACCAAGCGGCACGACGTCCGTTGGCACCGGAGACATGAGCAATGTCGGGAAATTCATGCTGTCGGCGTCGGCAATGACGTTGATGCTCACTGCCCACTCAGGCTCGAGCAGGCTCATGGAAAAATAAAGGCTGTCCGTGCCCAAGACTTTGCCCGGAACATACTCAGCCGTGAGGACTCCTTGAGTATCGGTGATACCCGAACTGATGGTCCCTAGCTCGGAGTGCCAGTCAACAGCAACACCTTTTAACGCTGCGCCCCGGACGTCAGTGAGCGTCATCGTGATGATCGCTTTCTCGCCTGGTTTACCCGCGAAGACTTCTGTAGGCGTTACGGTGCAAGTCATCCTGACTAACTGTTTCAGTTCGCCGGGTATTTGCACGACCGGCACACGCGTCTGGGTCTGACTCAGCAAAGCCAGTTCAGCCGCTTGTGCATAGGCCTCACTGGCATCAGTTGTCTCCGGCAAGGTACCGATCCGCAAAATGGTCTGGGCATCCATACCGGTCTGCATCGACAACTGATAAACGCGCATCAGCAGATCCAGTTGCTCCAGGGTTTTCAACACTTGGGTTTCAGGATCGATATGGCGAACACATTCGCTGACTTCCTGCGCACTCCAGGCAAAGAATTCAGCCAGTTTGATGGCCGCTGCCTGCTGCACCACGCGTAATGCATCGGCGCTGAGCCTGGACGGTAGCGAATGGACTTGACGCAGATAGTCCAGCAATTTCTGCTCCGGCTGTTCACTCAAGCTGAACGCGCGGGTCAGCGTGGTCATTGCGTAAAGAGTGCCCACCGAGAAGATATATTTTTGAGAGGGATCGATGATGGTGAATTGGTCGACCCACATGGCGAATCCATAAGCCAGATAATCCCGGACCAGGGCCGCACTCAAACCAAGCATTGAAACGACTTCGGCGCGCTGGCGCACAACGACCAGCAATTCGAGTAACGAATCCGAAGGTTCGTCGCGCCAGCGCTCCGCCGCTGGCGATTCGAGTGCGGTGCGGTCATACACCTGGCGCAACAGTTGGTACACCGACGCATTGACCCAGCTCAGCACCATGATGGCCAATTCGCCCTCGATGCCGGCGTAGACTGCCAGCGACTCCCTGACCAGCGACACCTGCGCGTCTCTGGCCTGCAGGAGAACAGTCAGCATGATCTCAGCCAAGACGCTGACCTGGGTTTCCTCAATGTCCAGGCCGTTCCTGACGGCCCATTCGAGTTTCTCGCGGGCAAAGACCAAATAATCTTCCGGCGTCAGGTCAGTGGCCAGTATCAGGCCATTGACATCGACAACCGGCGCCAGCCCCTCACTGTCAATCGAGAGTAAATCCAGCCAGTCGCTTTCTCCGGCCGGCGGAATACCGGCCACGAGAAAAGAATTACCGGACAACCGCGCGCTGGGCAGGAGGGCGCCGATCTTGTCGAAGAACTGCTGATCCTGCTCGGAGAACTCGCTTAAACGCAGTGGTGCACTCACGTGCTGCAACATCCACAGCACCGATATGTTGCTTTGCTCGCACCATTGCACACAGGCCTGCATGGCTTCGATCAGGCTCAGCACACCCGGCGTAGCGTCAGTGCGGCTGTCATCAACCGCCACGTCGACAATACGCGGCTTGCCTGCCAGCCCTTCGAGCCAGGTTTCTCCGCCTAGTACACGGAGCATCAACACGCCTTCGACCGGCGTGATATTCAACAGCCGGGGCAGTTTTACCAAACGGTAAAAACTGGAGATGACCGCCGAACTGCGCACCAGATCATCGGTAAGATCATGAGCCTGGGCTATCGCCAACGCCAGATAGTGGTAAGTCTGAAGATCAATGCCCAAACCACCGCATAGCTGGCTGACCGTCAGATTGTCTTGATCCGATGTTGGTATCAGCGCAAACGGTGTGCCGTCGAGTTTCAGCGGCTTGCGATAGTTGTCCTGATTGTTGAAGACCTGATCGAACTGCGACAGTGCATCACCGCGACCGTACAGTGACAGTTCATCGAGAAACACGGCGAAATCCGCTGCCGTGCAGTTGTAGCGTTCACGCAGTCGCTGAAACAGACCCAATGCGTGGATCACGTTTACCGAAATCGCCCACACCTCAGGTTTTTCGGCACCACGTGCTTCAGCCCTGATCGCCGCCACCAACAAGGCGTCAGTCTGCTCAGGAGGCAGATTCAGCCATTTGTCCAGGCGTAACTTGCGGTTGAGCCGATCAAATGTATTCAAGCCTTTTGGGGTATTGGGATTAACGATTATCCGATGAAGATTATTCCCTGACTGCGTGGTGATACCGATAGCGGGGTGAGCGTTATCATTGATGTAAACCGAGCCGGATCGGCCGCCTTCCGGGACGTCGGGTTTACTGGAGTAGTCCACATTGGCCGAACGCCGCGGCGCGTAGTCCCCAACCGAAAAAAGACTTGTAACCTCCTCGGCCACAAGATTTGTACGTTGAGCCAAATAAAATATCTGGTTGAGATTCATATACTCAACGTCTTCGGTGCCAAAGTTCTCCAGATAGAACTGATACATATCCTCGGAATTTTTGTATTCCTCAGTCACCAAACGCTGCTGGTACGGACCAAGCCGAGAGGCATGAGCCAAGGCAGCAGCGGCAAGCCTGGTCAGGGACCCGGAGTGCAAGAAGTTGGGGAATTTCCCGTCAACAATGTTGGCAAAATCCCCCACTGATCGTCCGTTGAAACCCGCAACCCCATCAATCGTGTCCCAATGTTGGTAATACGGCAGCCCATTGGGATAGCGTGCGTTGATCAATGCCTGTTCAATTGGAACCTCCGTGTTCGTAGTGATGAACGCCTGTAGCACGCGTACGATCACGTCGACTGATGGCTCCGGCGCGTTCACCGTTTTACTGTCGACCGTCAAATTCATCAAATCCGTGCGACGCTCATGCAATGGCAGCTTGGTGTCGTCACCAACGGATTCGATCAAGTCGCGAATCAAGCGATACAAGAAGACCAGATACGCCGAAGGCCCGAACATGGACTCCAGAGAATCCGAGGGGCATTTGGCTCCCAATTGCAGATCGAATATTCGCTGCAGTTGCGGCCCGTCAACGATCGACATCAAACCGCTGGACGGTCCTGTCGACCCGAGTTTGTCCCGCTGCGCGTGATGTTCAATAAACCGACGCCGCACATAGGTCGCCAGGCTGTTGGCCCGGCGCAAAAAGCGCCGGGCCTCCTCCTGCTCAAGTCCGTACTCGCCCATCAGCACCGGAAGACCCTTTTCGACCAGAGGGAAAAACGATCCCCCCTGCTCAACGTAACTCCAGAGCTTCGAAAGCCGGTTTTGCACAGTGGACGTTTGCTCACCAAACAGCTGAATGAACAACTGCGCAGCGGGACGGAGTGAATCAGCCATGGTCACTTTCCTTGAGTCGATAACTGGCCTGGACCGCCTGACTGTCGTGTCAGGCGGACCCAGCGTTGCATAAGGATTTAGCGCTTGAACGCAGTCGCTGCCAACTGTCAGAAATGACAGGTTTTATGACCGCTCATCGGAAATTTACAACCGGGTTTTATCCGTCGGCACTGATTCGATTTCAAACCGCTCACTGACGACCCAGTCAGAACCCATCGGATCGCTGTCGCTCGGCTGCAGCTTGAAACGACACCAGTTGCCGCCCAACGGTAGCGTTTGGTCAGACAGGCCTTGCCAGTCAGGGTCGACCTGAATCGACGCTAGCCATGTCTTGTCCGGGTTGAACGGATCGACCAGAACACCGACGCCTTGACGGCCCTTGCCGGCAAACAGCACCGGGTTGCTGACCCAGCGTCCCGGCGCGGGT